>JAHKLT010000074.1 GCA_020854915.1 Methanobacteriaceae archaeon
GAAAATTATATTGGTAATACAATGCCCAAAGCAGATAAAAATAAATACAAAACAGGAATAGGATTCATGAACCAAATCTACAACCGTTCACAACGCTGGGGAAACTCCATAAAAAACAACTAACAAATTGACACTGACATTTGATTTAAGCTATATAGGTTTATAAGGGATTAATCAAATAATTATATACTAAGATTATTTTTAAGATATTATTTTATAAATGGAGGAAATATTTTGCTTCTACTCGTAAGTCCTATAAATCATGAAGAAGCCATAGAATCTATTAAAGGTGGCGCAGATATAGTTGATGTTAAAAATCCAAAAGAAGGATCTCTTGGTGCTAATTTTCCATGGGTTATTAAAGATATTCGTAGTATAACTCCTAATGATAAATTGGTTAGTGCTACATTAGGAGACGTACCTTATAAACCTGGAACGGTTTCTCTTGCAGCTATGGGTGCTCAAACTTCTGGTGCAGATTATATTAAAGTAGGTTTGTATGGAACAAAAAATTATGAAGAAGCATGTGAGGTAATGACTAATGTAGTAAAAACTATTAAAAGTCAAAACTCTGATAATATTGTTGTTGCTGCAGGATATGCTGATGCTCATCGTATTGATTCAGTTAGTCCTTTAGAAATTCCTAAAATAGCTAAAGATTCTGCTTGTGATTTAGCTATGTTAGATACTGCAATTAAAGATGGTAAATCTTTATTTGATTATCTATCTTTAAAAGATTTAGAAAAATTTTCAAAAGAATCACATAATTATGGCTTAAAGGTTGCTTTTGCAGGTTCAATTAAAAAAGATCAATTAAAAGATTTAAATGATATTGATTGTGATGTTGTAGGTGTTCGTGGAGCTGCATGTATTGATGGAGATAGAAATACTGGTAAAATCCATCATAGTGCTGTTAAAGAACTTAAAGAATTATGTAATTCTTTTTAATATAAATAATGATCTTCTTTTTAATAAATGGGTGATTAAATGTTTTCAAAAAAAATACAGGAAGCAAAAGTTGGATATACATATGATGATTTTTTATTATCTCCAAATTCAAGTTTTGTTGAAGCAAAAAGTGTTAGTACTAAAGTTAGTTTAGGAAATGATATTAATTTAAATATTCCTATTGTTAGTGCAGCTATGGACACAGTAACAGAATCAGAATTAGCTATTGCTATTGCACGTGAAGGAGGCATTGGTGTAATCCATAGAAATATTACTTTGGAAGAACAAGTTGAAGAAGTAAAAAAAGTTAAAATGGCTGAAGAATTAACAATAAGAGATGTTGTAACTATTACTCCTGATTCTTCTATTGAAAATGTTCAAAATATTATGGATAATGAGTCTATAAGTGGGCTTCCTGTAATGGAAGGAGATGCAATTGTTGGTATAATCTCTAAAAGAGATGTTAGTCCATTTTTAAAAAAAGGCGGAGAAAAAACAGTTAAAGAAATTATGACTTCTGATGTTGTAACCATAGAAGAACCAATCACTTCTGAAGAGGCATTAGATATAGCTTATGAAAATAAAGTTGAAAGACTCCCTGTTTTACGTGATGGCAAACTAGTAGGTATCGTTACAATAAAAGATATATTAAATCATTCTCAATATCCAAATGCAACTAGAGATAAAAATGGAAAATATTTAGTTGCTGCCGCTACTGGGCCATTTGATTTAGATCGTGCAATGGCTTTAGATGAAGCTGGTGCAGATATTATTTCTGTTGATTGTGCCCATGCTCATAATATGAATGTAGTTAAATTTGCAGAAACAATGAAAGATAATATTGATGCTGATTTATGTGTTGGTAATATTGCAACAGCTGAAGCTGCAGAAGATTTGATTTCTAGAGGAGTTGATGGATTGAAAGTTGGTATTGGTCCAGGATCTATGTGTACTACTCGTATTGTTGCTGGTGTTGGCGTACCTCAACTTACAGCTATTTCTGATGTTGCAGATATTGCATCTGAAAATAATATTCCTGTTATAGCTGATGGGGGACTTAGATATTCTGGTGATATTGCAAAAGCTATAGGTGCAGGTGCTGATGCTGTAATGCTTGGAAATTTACTTGCAGGTTCTTATGAATCTCCAGGTGATGTTGTTGTTATGAATGGTAAAAAATATAAACAATATCGGGGTATGGGTTCTATGGGCGCTATGACTGGTGGTTTTGGTGGTGGTGCTGATAGATACTTCCAAGAAATTAAAACTAATATGAAACACTCTAAACTAGTTCCTGAAGGAGTGGAAGGTGCAGTTCCATATAAAGGTACTGTTAATGAAATTGTTTTTCAATTAGTTGGTGGATTAAAAGCATCTATGGGTTATTGTGGTGCTAAGGATATATCTGAAATGAAAGAAAAAGCTGAGTTTGTTAGAATAACTTCAAGTGGTATTAAAGAATCACATCCACATGATTTATTGATAACAAATGAAAGTCCTAATTATCCTTTCTTAGATTAAGGAAATATTTTAATTTCTAATAAATTTATTAAATTTTTTTATAATGTATAATAATCATTATATTTAAATACTTTAAAAAAAGATATTATTATATTAGATTATATTCATTTTTCTAATTTTAATATTCACATTGTAATTATCGTGAATTACATTTATTTTGGAGAGATATTAATGGCAAGAACAAAAAAAGTGGGAATAACTGGTAGGTTTGGAGCTAGATACGGAAGAAAAGCTAAAAGATCTGTTAAACTTGTAGAAGAGCACATGAAAAAGAAACATGTCTGCCCTAAATGCGATAGACCTTATGTTAAAAGAGAAGCTGCAGGTATTTGGAAATGTAGAAAATGTGGAGTAGTTTTTACAGGTGGTGCATTCACTCCTGAAACTCCTATGGTAAAATCTGCTGCTAGAAATATAAGAGAAGTAAATTCTGGAGGGGAATAATTGTATAAATGTCCTAAATGTGGAACAGAAGTAGACCATAAAAGCTATATGGAAAATAAATGTACTAAATGTAGGTATAGAATCCTATTTAAAAATGTTCCAGAAGTAACTAGAATTGTTAAAGCTAGATAGTTATTATCTTTTTTAAATGTTTTAGAAGATAATATGCTTATTACTACTTCTAGAAAACCTTCTTCAAAAACTCGTAAATTTTGTAAAAATTTATCTCATGCCACTGGTTCTGAATATATTAACCGTGGAAAGAGTAATATGAGGGAGGTTCTATTAAAAGCTTTAGAAATTAAAGAAGATAATATAGCTATTGTTAATGAAATTAAAGGTAATCCAAGTAAAATTACTTTTTATTCATCTAACGGTGATATAAATTTAACTATTTTAATTTCTGCAAGTCTATCCAATGATAGATTACATATTAACCCTAAAAATTTAACAATAAATTCTGAATTCGATGATTTAAATATTTTAAGTGAAATTTTTGGGTTTGAACTAGATAATGAATCAAAAGATAATTATATTCATATTTTTCCAATAGATAATGAAGATAAGAATATTGCTAAGATTCATTTTTATAATAAACTTGGAAATCTAACTGATTTTCAAATAAGTATTAAAAAAATATTGGCTTCTGATTAATGATTTTATGAATTCAGATGAAAATTTTATTGAATCGATTGATAGTGAGATTGTTGTTGATTTTGAAGATTCATCACAAGCAAAAATAATTTATGAATCTATTTTATTAGAAATTAATACTGCTCCTGATTATAGATCATCCATTGATTTAAAATTAGATAATGAAAAAATTATTATTCAAATTGATGCAGATGATTCTACATCTTTTAGAGCATCGATAAATTCAGCTATTAAATGGATAAAATTATCCTTAGAAATAAATCAGTTAATTAAATAAACAATATTTTTAAATATGTTAAAATACAAAATTTTTTATGATAAATAGTAAGGTGATATAATGGAAATTCCAGAAAATGTACAACATCAATTAAATCAATTCCAACAATTACAACAACAAGCTCAGGCTGTAACTGTTCAAAAACAAAATGTTGAAGTTCAAATTCAAGAAACTGAAAAAGCTATTGATGAACTTGAAAAAACAGATTCAGGATCTGAAGTTTTTAAAACAGCAGGTAATTTACTTATTAAAGTTAATCGTGATGAGGTTTTCGAAGAAATGAAAGAAAATCTTGAAACTCTTAAATTAAGAGAACAAACTATGGTTCGCCAAGAAGAAAGAGTTATGAAAAAACTTGAAGAGATGCAAAAAAGTATTCAAGATGCTATGAAAGGAACTCTTCCAAGTGAAGAAAATTAATTTCATGTTGAAACTAAAAAAACTATCTAAAGAAGACTTAAATAACATTTCTGATTTTTTTTTATCTTCTCTAGATAATAATTTATTTAATTCTATTGATTCTAAAGAAATTAATGATTTAAATTTAGATCTTATTATTAACTATGATAATGATGAACTTAAAGTTGATTTAGATATTGGTTTAGATTTAGATAAATTATCAGATTTTAATTCTGAAAAAATCCAAATAGCTATTGATGATTCTTATAAAGAACTTGATGATTTTATTGAAAAAAATTATTATTAATATATAGATTAAAATTTTATTTAATAAAAACTATTTTTACTTATTTTAAGATATTTTATTTATTTATTTTCATTAATTTTTAAAAATTTCAATAAAATTTTATGTTAATTCAAGTAAGGTTTATATAATATTATTGTCATATTAATATTTGAGTTTCATAATTTACTCAAAGAGTGATGGCTGAAGTTTTTTATCCTCAAAAAAATTTTAGTCTTTTTAAAGTAATATTTATATACTTTGAAAACCTAAGTAGTAATTAGAGTTTTACTCGATATTTAAAGTTGTTAAGTTTCTACTTCAACTTACCTCTTAATTTAAAATAAGGATTAAATCCTTAAAGTTTAATATAATTATTATTATCCTCCTTACAAATAGGCATACCTCCTTAAATTGTATTAAACTTTAACTTAACCCTTTATTTTTTGAAGGTTGGACAAAATTAATTTTTTTTAAGAAAAAACTTGATTTAATTATTAAAACAAAGTAATTTTTTTCGTTTAATAATAATAATGATGTGTATTTTTAGCTAACTCTCTTTTTATTAAAGTATATTACAATCTTCACAATTTACTATTGTTAAGAATTGTTTAAATTATAAATAAAATTAAATAGCTTAATTTAGTGATTGTAATTTTATTATTAGTAGACTATTTTTAATATCTATTTTCATTATAGTTGAGTACCTAATATTTTTTAATTAATTTAATATCCATATATAAATAAAACATACATTTATATGAAAAAGTTTTGTAACACACTATAAAAAAGATATTTTTTAATATACTATTCATATATTTTTTCATTTCTATTGTACCTATAATATTTATAATTTTAAATAATCTTATAATATAATAAAAAAATAAAAGAATTATATTAGAGAAATTATTAAAAATTAAAATAATAATAAGAAGAACAATTTAAATATTCAATTAATGAATTAAAAACAAGAAAAAAATAAGTGATTCTATGATAAATATAATACCTGTATTAGATTTAAAAGACTCAATTGCGGTTTCAGGAAAATCTGGATTAAGAGATACATATCAACCACTTCAAACTATATACTCTTCATCACAAAATCCTATAATAATATCTAATTCTCTTAAATTAAATGGTGCTTTAGAGATATATGTAGCTGATTTAGATTTAATTGAAAAAAAAGGACATAATATAGATATTATTAAGATGATTAATCAAACTAATTCTTTAATATTTGATGGAGGAATTAAAAACTTCAATTCGTTTAAATTTTTCCTAGATTTTGCATATAAATTAGTTGTTGCAACTGAAACATTAGAATCTATAGATGAATTATATAAAATTTTTAATACATTTCCAAAAGAGAGAATAGTTATAAGTATAGATATTAAAGATGATAAAATTCTCTCAAATAATTTAGATTTATCAAAGAATGAAATTAAAAGAATACTCAAAGAATTAGATCCTGATGAAATAATACTATTAGACATATCAAGAGTTGGAACAAAAAAAGAATTTAATATTGATTTATTAGATGAATTTATTGAATTTAAAGATAAATTAATATTAGGTGGGGGAATCACTTCAGATCAACTTAATGATCTTGAAAATAAAGGTATTAAAAAAGTATTAATGGGAACAGCTATTCATAATGGTGAAGTTAAAATTCATCCATCATTTTAATTATTTGGGATAATATGTCTAAAAAAGAAAATATTGAATTATCTAAAGAATTTATTGATAAAATTAAATCGTTAACTGAAAAAGATGAAACATTTGAAGATTGTCTTAAACGATTAATAAAAGGATATGAAAAAGATTTTAAAAATATAAGTCGGGAAAAAGAAGCATTTAGTTTAAGTTTTGAGGCAATGAATGAAAATAATGAAATTATTGATAGTGAGTATCTTATTGTTACTTATGTAGAATTAGCTGATTCTAAAATTGGTGATATATTTGAAGCTCAAAAAATAGATTATACTTATTTTATAAATCAAAAAGCTGTATTAATTTATAAAGATGATGATAGCTGCTTGGTAAAATTTATTGATGAAATCTATACAAAATCAAAAAAATTAGAAGAAAAAGAGATAGTAGCATATCATTTTATTTAAAATAATTATTTATAATTATATAATGCTTTGTAATACTATAAATGGGGAAATACCTGCTGTAATAAATAAAATAACTCCAATTATTAAAGTTTCCTTTTGGTCATCCATTATTCCTGATCCTATAAGAAAAATACCTAAAAAGCCAAGTATTATAGGAATAATATGGGAAAATATCATAGTTCCAGTCATTGCCATTTATATCACTTATTAATTTTTTATTATTAATATTTCTATGAATTTAGAAGTATTTAAGTTTTGGTAATGAAATTTAATTATAATTAATAATATTTAAAGAAGTTTTTAATTATAATTAATTGAAGTAATTATTTAATTTTTTTTAGAAAAATTCGATTTTGTAAAATAGTGTGGAGTTTTTTTTCTTCGTATAAATTTTTATTTTTGTTGGATTTTGGGTCTTTTTTTATTAAGCCCTACCCTTTTTCGATTTTTACACTTGAAATGGTTAGTCGTGTATTTTAAGGATTTAAAAATAGTTAGTTTTATATATTATTGAGGGTAAACTATTATTTA
>JAHKLT010000060.1 GCA_020854915.1 Methanobacteriaceae archaeon
CTGCCTAGAAACATTCAATATTGCTGAGGCTTCAGATATATTAGAACCTTCATTAATACTTTTAATAAAAATTAATCGTTGATAAAACCTTGCAGTAACTTTACATTCTTTAATTAACTCATCAATATCTTCAACTTTAAAGTCATCGTTAGTTATTAATTTAGACTTGCTTGACATAACAACAATTATGTTTTTCATATGTTATAAAAGTATGGTAAAATACTATATATAATTTGCCAAAAAATAGGTATTAATCTATAAAAAAGGGTTCTATAAAGCCAAAATTATTTATTAAGCTTAAATAGGAAGTATGTTTAAAAAGTTTTTATTTATTCAACAATATTATTAATTCTAAAAATCATATTTTAATTAAGATACATTAAAATTAAAAGTATGAATATTTTTACTACAAATGGAGGATAAAAATTGACTCAAAAAAGTGAAGCTAGAAAAGGTAATATAACAGAAGAAATGAAAGAAATTTCTAAAGTTGAAAATATTTCTCCTGAAAAAATAAAAAATGGAATAGCTAGTGGGAAAATTGTAATTCCAAAAAATATTAATCGAAACATAAAAGCTATTGGTATTGGTGAAGGTTTAACAACTAAAATAAATGCTAATATTGGTTCATCTAATAAAATTGATGATTTAGATTTAGAAATTAATAAAGCTAAGCTAGCTGTTGAATATGGTGCTGATGCTATTATGGATTTAAGCACTGGTTCTGAAGTTACAAAATTTAGAAAAAATATACAAAGTGCTGTTAATGTTCCTATTGGAACTGTACCTATTTATGAAGCAGGTGTTATTACTTTAGATAAGGGAAAAGAAATTAATGATATGGATGAAGATGATCTTTTTAAAGTTATTGAACTTCAAGCTAAAGAAGGCATAGATTTCATGACTTTACATTGTGGTATTACTAAAGATCTTGTTACTAAACTACAAAATTCTAATAGAATTATGGGTATTGTAAGTAGAGGAGGAACCTTTTTAGCTTCATGGGTTTTAAACAATGAAAGAGAAAATCCTTTATATGAAAATTTTGATTATTTATTAGAGATAGCTTTTGAATATGATATAACTTTAAGTTTAGGAGATGGTTTAAGACCAGGTTGTCTTAGTGATGCATCAGACATACCTCAAATTCAAGAACTTGTAAGCTTAGGAACTTTAGTTAAAAGAGCACAAGATGCTGATGTTCAAACAATTGTGGAAGGGCCAGGGCATGTTCCATTAAATCAAATAGCTTCTAATATGGAAATACAAAAAACATTATGTTATGGTGCACCATTTTATGTTTTAGGTCCTATCGTTACTGACCTTGCACCAGGTTATGATCATATTACTTCAGCTATTGGTGGAGCTATAGCTGCAAGTTCTGGAGCTGATTTTTTATGTTATGTTACTCCAGCTGAACATTTGTCCCTACCTTCTCTTGAAGATGTAAAAGAGGGTGTTGTTGCATCAAAAATTGCCGCTCAAGCTGCTGATGTTGCATTAAATTTAGATTCTGCTTGGAAAAAAGAAAAAGAAATGTCTAATGCTCGGAAAAATTTTGATTGGGATAAACAGTTTGATTTAGCTTTTGATAAATCCAAACCGCATAGTTATAGAAATAAATGTGAATTAGATGATGATGAAATGTGTTCTATGTGTGGAGAATACTGTGCTGTTAAAATAGCTAAAGATAATTTTTGAAATTGTAATATTAAATAACAAATTATTTCTATAAAAAAAATTATATAATATGTATAAACTAAAAGGAGATAAAATTATGAATTCAAAACATGTAGATGGTGAAAATAAAGGTGACACATTACTTTTTGCATTAAGTACTTGTGGATGGTGTAAAAAAACTAGAGAATTAATTGAAGAGCTTGGAGTAGAATACGATTATATTTATGTTGATTTAACCGATGGTGATGAAAGAGATGAAGTTGTAAATGAACTTAAAAAATATAATGAGGATTTGTCTTTCCCTACTCTTGTAATAAATAATGATAAAGTTATTATCGGTTTTAAAGAAGATTTAATTAAAGAGTCTTTGGCTTAAATTAGAGGAGATTTAATGGGAGAAAAATACGATAAATTGAAGAGTGAAGCTGAAAAATTTGGTTATTATTTAAATCCCGATGTTGAATTTGTTGAATCTTTAATTAATAATATTGAAGTAAATCAAGAAAGATATGGTTATGGTGCTTGTCCTTGTAGACTTGCAGCTGGTAAAAAAGAAAAAGATTTAGATTTAATTTGTCCTTGTGATTATAGAGATTCAGATTTAATTGATTATGGTGCTTGTTTTTGTGCATTATATGTGACAAAAGAAGTTTTAGATGGTAAAAAAGAATTAACATCTATTCCAGATCGTAGAATCAAAGAACTTGAAAAAAAGAAGGATGTTAAAAAAATGGATTCAATAGATTTAAAATATCCAATTTACAGATGTAAAGTTTGTGGTTATCTTTGTGCAAGAGATGAACCTCCAGAAATTTGTCCAATTTGTCAGGCAGGAAAAGAAAGATTTGAAAGAATACTTTAAAGGAAAAACATGAATTATCAGGAATTAGTAGATGTTTATATTAGATTAGATAGTACTACAAAAAGATTAGAAAAAACAGAAATAATAGCTAATTTTTTTAAAACTATTGAAGATGATTCTCTTTATGATATTTGTTTATTAATTCTAGGTGGTGTTTTTCCAGCTTGGAGTGATAAAGAACTTGGTATTGGTGATAAACTTTTAATACAAGCTATTTCTAAAGTTGTTGGTATTAGTAAAATTAGTGTTGAAGAAGAGATTAATGCTCAAGGTGATATTGGTATTGCTTGTGAAAAACTTTTTTCAAAAAAACAACAAACTACTTTTTTTTTAAAACCACTAACAGTTAATTTTGTATTTTCAAGTCTTCAAAAATTAGCTGATATTTCAGGTAATAACTCTACAAATAAAAAAATTTCGATTATTACAGAGTTATTATCTCTAGCATCTCCAAGTGAGGCAAAATATATTTCTCGTACAATTATAGAAGTGCTTAGGATTGGTGTTGGTGAAGGTATAGTAAGAGACGCAATATCTCAAGCTTTTAATGTGGATAAAAAAATTACTGAACGTTCACACATGCTTACTAATGATTTAGGTCTTGTAGCAGATGTTGCAAAAAAAGAAGGCGAAAATGGTCTTAAAAAACTTACTTTAACTCCAGGAAAACCTGTTAAACCAATGCTTGCACAACTATCGTCGGGAATTAAAGAATCTATTAAAGAAATGGGTAAAGCTATTTGTGAAACTAAATATGATGGTATCAGATTACAAATACATAGAAAAAATAATGAAATAGCTATTTTTACACGCCGTCTTGAAAATATAACATTAGCTATGCCTGAAATTGTTAAACTAATAGAGGAATGTTTGCCTCACTTTGATTTTATTGTTGAAGGGGAGGTTATAGCTACAAAAAATGGTAAACCAATTTCTTTTCAAAATATTCTACACAGAGTAAAGAGAAAATATAATATTGAGGAAGCTATAGAAAATGTTCCTCTTAAAATATTTTTATTTGATGTTTTATTTTATAAAAAACCTATGATAGATGAACCATTAATTGAAAGGCGTAATCTTCTTGAAGATATTGTTGATCTTTCAAATGATGATATAAATTTAAGTAAAAAGATTATTGGGACTTGTGAGAATATTCCTGAAATTGAGTCTTTATTTGAAGAATCAATAAATGAAAATCATGAGGGAATAATGATTAAAGATTCTAAAGAACCATATATTCCTGGTTTAAGGGGTAAAAAAATGCTTAAATTTAAAGCAGAGCCTGAAACATTAGATGTAGTTGTTGTAGGTGGAACTCGTGGTCTTGGAAAACGTGGCGATTTTATAGGTTCATATCTTGTAGCATTAAAAGATGAAAATGATGAATTAAAAACAATAGCTCATGTTGCAACAGGTTTAGATGATGAAACTTTAGAATACTTAACTAGTAAAATGAAAGAGTATGAGATATCACAAAAAGATAATAAAATATTTGTAAAACCTAAAATAATATTAGAAATAGCTTATAGTGAGATTGTTAACAGTCCTGAATATGAAATAGGTTATTCACTGCGTTTTCCTGTTGTTAAAAGTGTTAGAAAAGATAAAGGGCTTGATGATATAGATACAATTGAAAGATTAAAATCTATGTATAAAGAATAAGTTATTTTTCACTTAAATTTAATTTTTACTTACTAATTTTATATTATTACTTTCTATCTAATATATAATCTTTGAGTGTTAACTTATTATTATGGAAATAACGGATGATAAAATTTTTAAAATAGCTTTGGTTACTACATTAATTGGAATTTTAGGATTAATCTTTTTTTCAGGTTACATTGAACCTAAAGTAGTTAAAATATCTGAAATTGACAGAAGTAATATAGAAGAAAAGGTAAGTATAACTGGAGTAATTGAAAGTGTTGAAAAATCATCATCAAGTAATAGCTATTTTTTACAAATTAATGATGGAACAGGTAAATTACAAGTTATAATATTTGAATCTACTATTGTAGAATTAGAAGAATTAGGAACAAATCCTGAAATATTTTTAAATCAGAAAGTGGAAATTTCTGGAACATTAACAGAATATAAAAATACTATGGAAATAATTGTTTCCAATTCAAAAGACATCACCCTTTTTTCAAACACTTAAATAAATATGTAATAAAAGAAGTATATTAGTATAATTGTACTTTAATGTATAAAAATATACATCATCACATAAAAATAAAATTTTAAAAAATAGATCTAAAAATAGGTCTAATAATAAAATTATAAAAGTAAAAATAAAATTAAAAATTCATAAAAAATAAAATCAGTCAGTTCTTAATGTCGCGAACGATTAATTTGTAACCTTTATTGAATAGATTTTGTAAAATAGTGTGGAGTTTTTTCTTCGTATAAATTTTTTATTTTTGTTGGATTTTGGGTCTTTTTTTATTAACCCCTACCCTTTTTCGATTTTTACACTTGAAATGGTTAGTCGTGTATTTTAAGGATTTAAAAATAGTTAGTTTTATATATTATTGAGGGTAAACTATTATTTATGACAATACAAACAAAAGCTACCCTCAATAGTAATATTAATTTTGTACAACTTAAACTTTTTGATTTTGCTGATGAAAATATTAATTTTAATGAAAAATTAGATGAAAACGTTTTTAATTCATCTAAAAGTAATAATGCTAAGAAAAATGTGGGTTTATTTAAAG
>JAHKLT010000044.1 GCA_020854915.1 Methanobacteriaceae archaeon
ATTAATTTATGAATTCTATTGATAATAATTCTTGTGAAGATTATGAAACTATTAAAGTTCCTAATAGTCAGAGAAAATTAATTAAATATTTAAGTATTGATGAAATTACTAAAATAATTCATAAGAGCATGGAACCGGAAGTAATTAAAATCATGATTTTTATAAAAAGTCTTTATGAGTCTAAAACTATTAAAAAATCAGCAGATATTGTAGGATATAGGTATGAAAGTGGATTAAGTAATTGAGATTAAAAAAAAATTAAAAGATAAAAATATTGATTTTAATGATATTGTTTTTATTTTTATGGATAAAGGGTCTTTTAATAACACAGATAAATTCACAAAGAGTATGGTACTTTGAAAATAATCTCATAGAAAAAAATTCTAATAGGGAAAGAGCAAATACAATTATTTATTACAGTCAAATGGGGAAAATCATATAGAATTCTTAGAAAAATCCATAAAAGAGCATATTACATGGCCTATTATTTAATTTTATAAAAAAACTCAAGAAAACAGATAATAATGCTTTTAAATAACTTCCCATCCCATCATCCATATTATTTTACCATTAATGCTAAATATCATGACGTTTATTTGCTTTTTGTTTCAAAATATATGCCTAAATTAAATCCCACTGAAACTCCTATGAAAAAGATAAAAAGATAATTATCACCTTTATTTCTTGAAAATACAGAAAAAATTAAAGAAAAAGTAATTGAAAGATTTGAAGAATTTAAAAACACAACTAACTGTGATATAATTGGATAAATATAAATTAATAATGATAAACTTTACCATATTGACTATATTATATAAAAGTTGATATGAGTTAACCTTTCTTTCAGATAAGTATAATATTTGAGGATTTCCTTTTTCATTAGTAAATGATTGTTCTTTTTTTTTTGTTTCAGCTATTAACTGTGAAGGTGTTTTTCCAGTTAGTTCATATATTTCTCTAAAAACAATATTATATTTTCTAATGCTTATTTTACCTACATTTCTTCTTTGCATTAGTTGCATTAGTTTTATATATGTTTCTGAAAATTTCATCGTATTTACACAATCCTTTTATGTTTTTGAGATTGTAAAAAGTTGTAAGTAACAATTAAAAATAGATATTAAAATGTATTAATTAATTATTAAAATATTTAAAAATAGTAAATATCTAAAAACGAATATTAAAATGGGGTCACAGGGATTTGAACCCCGATCCTGGGATTTCTCTTGTCTCAGTACTCCAATTGATCATCACAACGGATACTGTTCAGTTACGCGTATTTTTCTTCAAAGACAACTGGAGTCCCAGATGATGCCAGGTTACACTATAACCCCATACGAGTTAAACAGAAAAAATGATTAACTAAAAGCCAAGAGAGAGATTTGAACTCCCGTGTAATGGATCTGCAGTCCACCGCTTCGCCGCTAAGCTATCTTGGCATATAAAGATATGTTTGTTTACAATATTATTTAAATGTTTTCATATTAAAATTTCAGTTGTTTATCCACACCTACAATTTCATCAATCTCTAAGGCTTTTTCTAAAGCAATATCTTTTTCAATTTTAAAATTATTACTTTTAGTGCGTTCGATATCCTCAGGTTTTAAAAATAACCATTTAGTATATTTAAACTTAACACCAATGTAAGGTAAAGCTCCGAAAGTATCAGAAAATTCACATAGTCCATCAACTTGCAAAGAATCAATATAAATTTTTTCTTTAGTTGTGGTTTTAACTTCAATAGCTAAATATATTTCACCATTTCCTGCAATAATATCTGGAAGAGGCCTTTTAGTTGCTCCACCAGAAGCTGGAGCTCTCATAGCTGCAAAATTATGTTCCCACAATTTAAGCACTAAATCTCTTTCTTCACTATATCCTTTTCTAACCATAATATCATTGAAAAAATAAGAGAATCTTCAAAATAAGAATATTAATCATAGGGCCGGGGCCGAGATTCGAACCCGAGTCGCAGGATCCACAGTCCCGTAGGATAACCGCCTACCCCACCCCGGCATTATAAAATATTTTACAAAAATTTAAGATTAGTGCGGGAGCAGGGATTCGAACCCTGGTAGACCTGCGTCAACAGGTCCTAAGCCTGTCCCCTTTGGCCTCTCGGGCACCCCCGCTATAAAAAGGAGTCAAGAAACCATATTGAGAAATCTTAATTTTTTAATGCTCCGGCCGGGATTCGAACCCGAGTCTTCGGCTCGAAAGGCCAAAATGATTGGCCGGACTACACCACCGGAGCAATATAAACAATGAAAATAACATGGGCCCAATGGGAGTCGAACCCATGGCCTCCCGGTTATGAGCCGGGCGCTCTACCTGGCTAAGCTATGGGCCCAAAAACGCCATCGACAGGGCTCGAACCTGTGACCAATCGGTTAACAGCCGAACGCTCTACCTACTGAGCTACGATGGCATATGATAACCCATGTTTCTTAACCATTTATAAAACATGCCCATGTTTAAAATTCGAAAGAATTTAAACAGTAATAATAAGTTGATTATTATAATATATAAAGGTATTGTAAATACACCTTAAAAAAGTATTTTTAAGTATATATAATAATTTTTTGTCTATAGTATATAAATTTAATTATAATAAAAAAAATAATTTTATAAATGAATAATATTGATAGCTTTGAAGTAATGAAATTAATAGAAAAAGCAAACAAAACAAGTTTAAAGTATCATTCTAATAAAATTACATTAGAAAGAGCTATTTTTTTATCATGGTGGTGTGATAAAGGAGATTGTAGTTTCTGTTATATGACAACACAAAAAAATAAAATTAAAGATCCTAAAAAAGCTAAAAGACAAATAAACAATATTTTTGCTGAAGCTGAAATGTGTAAACGTTTAGATTGGGAAATAGAATTTTTATCAGGAGGCTATGATTCATTTTCAAATGAAGAAATTAAAAAAATAGCTCAAAAAATACATGAAATTACAGGTCATGGTGTTTGGTTAAATACAGGAATTACATATGAATTAAGCTCTTTTTCTGAAGAGATTATTGGAATTACTGGTGCTTTAGAAATAGCTAATCCAAAACTTCATGAAAAAATATGTCCAAGTAAACCTATTAATCAGATTAGTGAAATGTTAGATCGTGCAGGAGATTTAGGTTTTAAAAAAGCTATTACAATAATATTAGGTCTTGGTGAAACATTAGATGATTTAGATTATTTAATTAAATATATCCAAGATAATAAAATTGATAGGATTATTTTTTATTCATTAAATCCCCATAAAGGAACAGAATTTGAAAATAGGTCTCAGCCAGCATCATTATATTATTCACAAATTGTAGCAAGTATTAGACTAAGATTTCCAAAAATCGAAATAATATGTGGTACATGGGTAGATAATTTAGCAAATATTGGTTTATTAATATTAAGTGGAGCTAATGGTATTACTAAATTTCCTTTATTTAAAATGTTTGGAACAAGATATGGTAAAAGAGTTGAAGAAGAAGTTAAATGGACTGGTCGAAAACTTAAAGGGACATTTACAGATTTCAAAAAACTTGGAGAAGAAAAAAGCGAATTTAGTAGAGATTTAGATAAGTTTATAAAAAGATATATTGAAGAATCTAAAAAAGATAAATACTAATTTATAGACATTTCAATAGAATTATAATTGATTTTATGAATTTTTCATTTTAATTTAAGAATTAATATTTTTTAAATATGTTCATCTAATATAAATTTTTTTTATACTATAAATTTAAATAATAAAAATACTTTATTAAAATTAAAATAGAAATTATCAAAAATAAATAAAATATTAAAAATTAAAGATAGCTATTTAAAAAATATTTATATTAAAAATAATAGATATAAATATAAGATAAAAATCTTCAAATTTAATATTCCATAAGGAGGAATTAATATTAGTGTTAATATGAAATGTGGGCTTGAAATCCATGTACAACTAGAAACAAATTCAAAATTATTTTGTGAATGTAAAACAAATTATCAAGAAGCTCCTGCAAATACAAATATTTGTCCAGTTTGTTTAAATCAACCAGGTGCAAAACCTTATCCAACAAATGAAAAAGCTATAGAAAATGCATTAATGATTTCTTTAATGCTTAACTGTAAAATTGACAAAAATTTAACATATTTCATGAGAAAACATTATGATTATCCTGATTTACCATCTGGTTTTCAGAGAACATCAGTTCCAATTGGATATGAAGGGGAATTAAATGGAGTTGGAATTACAGAAATTCATATGGAGGAAGATCCAGGTCAGTTTAAACCAGATAGAGGTATTGTTGATTTTAATCGTTCAGGGATTCCTTTAATTGAAATTGTAACAGAACCAGAAATGTATTCTCCAGAAGAAGCTAGATCTTTTTTAAAAGAATTAATAAGAGTATTACAATACAGTGGAGGAGCTCGTGGAGAGGGAACTATGAGAGCCGATGTTAATATTTCTATTGAAGGTGGAAATAGAGTAGAAATGAAAAATATTAATTCTATTAAAGGAGCTTATAAAGCTTTAAAATTTGAAATTGTTAGACAAAAAAATCTTATGAAAAGAGGAGTTGAAGTTAAACAAGAAACAAGAGCTTTTCTAGAATCTCAAATGATTACAGTAGGTATGAGATTAAAAGAAGATGCTGATGATTATAGATTCATTCCTGATCCAGATCTTCCACCTATGAAAGTAAGTGATGAAGATATTGCTGAAGTGGAAGAAACAATGCCTGAAGCTCCACATAATAAAGTAAAAAGATTTATAGAATCATATAATATTGATGAAGAATCTGCTAAAGTTTTAACTTCAGAATTAGATTTAGCTGTAGCTTATGAAGAGATAGTTAAAGAAATTGATCCTAAATTTGCAGCAATGTGGATGAAAGATGAATTACAAAGAGTATTGACCTATAATAAATTAAGTTTTGAAGATAGTGGAATTGTTGTAGATGATTTAATTGAATTATTCAGTTTACTTCAGAATAAAGAAATAACAACTAAAGCAGGGCAGCGTATTATAGAAAATATGCCTAATAATAAACAAACACCAAAAGCAATAGCTGAAGAACTTGGTTTAATTGGTATTGTTAAAGATGATGAAATAATAGAAGCTGTAAAAAAAACTATTAAAGAAAATCCTAAAGCTATTGAAGATTATAATAATGGACAAAAAGCATCTTTAAACTTTTTAGTTGGACAAGTAATGAAGTTAACACGTGGAAAAGCAGACCCTGGAGAAACTGTTAAATTAATTAAAGATAATATTAATTAAGAGAGGATCCAATGAGTGAAAAATCATTTGTCAAAGATTACATGACAAAAAGTGTAATTAGTGTTACCCCTGAAACTCCTACAGATACTATTATAAAAATAATGAAAAAAAGTAACCATAATAGCTATCCAGTAGTTGATGAAAATGGAATATTAGTTGGAATGGTAACAGCTTTTGATTTAATATTAACAGACTGGGTTTATTATGTCAAAGATTTAATGAGTACTGATTTAATAGTTGCTAATGAAGAAATGTCTATTGATGATGCATCAAGGGTTATGTTTAGAAAAGGAGTATCACGATTACCAGTAGTAAATAAAGAAGGCTTTTTGAAAGGAATAATTACAAACACAGATATGGTTAGATCTCATATTGAAAGAACAACCCCCAATAAAGTGGAATATTTTAAAAGTACATTACAACAACTATATAATATAAAACCTAAAATAAAACATGAAAAAGTTAGAACTTCTGATTTAAGACCAACACAGGATAGGGTTTATGCTGATGAGTTAGAAGGTAGAATTTATGAATTAGAAAGAGGTTTAGCTGAACCAGTAGTTGTAGTTAAAACTGGAAATCGTTGGATGTTAGTAGATGGGCATCACAGGGCAATAGCTGCTAAACAAATAGGTGAAAAAGAAATTGATGCATATGTTATTGATTTAGGTAAAGATATTAGATTAGGTCTTGAAAACACTGCGGATGAATTAGGTGTTAAAACATTCAATGATGTAAATATTATCGATGATGCACAACACCCATTAATAGCTATAACAGAAAGTATTCAAAAAAATAAAGGTAAAAATGACTAATGAAAAAATAATTAAAGAAGTATATGAAGTATTAAAAAGTAGGAGAGACAATCCTATTGATTCATACACCTCTAACCTAATGAAAAATAGCTCCAAAAAGGCTGAAGATAAAATTCTTGAAAAAATTGCAGAAGAAGCTGGTGAAGTCCTCATTGCTTCAAAAAATGATGAAGATTTAGTTAGTGAGTCTGCTGACTTGATATTTCACACATTAATGATATTAGTTTATAAAAATATTGAATTAGAAGAATTATATGATGAATTTGAAAAACGTAGAAAATAAAAAGTTTAAAGTATAAATTCCATATTATACATTCCTCTTTCAAAATTTAAAATCTTAAATCGTTTTTTATTAAATTCTTTAAAACCTATTTTTTCATAAAGTAATTTAGCTTTTGTATTTCTAAAATCAACATCTAATATTATTTTTTCAAACCCTTCTTGCCTAAAATTATTAATACATTTTTCTAAAACATCACTACCTAAGCCCTGACCTCTTTTAGATGGATTAATAGCTAGTTGTGAAATATATACATCTCCTTTTTTAAAATCAGCTAAAACAAAACTATCTAAAATATCTATTAATAAAAATTTAATAGCTTCTATTACACCTAAATTTTTAAATAAACCAATTATATTATTTAAAAGTTCCTTTTTATTTTCTGTATAATAACTAATAACTCCTAAAATTTTATTATCATCACTTAAAATTATTTTCATTTTATAATAATTATTATTTTTAGGAAATTCAGCTATTAATTCTTTTTCAATAACTTTAACAGCTTTATTTTTATTTTTAAAAAAAAGATTATATATTCTAAAGTCAACATCATATACTAAAATAGCTATTTTATAGGAATCATGAATTTCAGGATTAAAATCTTCAAAAATCATTTTAAAATCTACAAATTATTAAGTATAGAAAGTGCAAATACACCTGCACCAAAACCATTATCAATATTAACAACAGCTATTCCTGGAGCACATGATTGGAGCATTGCATACAATGCTACTTTTCCCCCAGCACCCACCCCATAACCTATAGAAGTTGGAACTCCAATAACAGGAATATCTACAAGACCTGCAACAACAGAAGGTAATGTTCCTTCCATTCCTGCACAAACAATAATTGTTTTAACATCTTCTTCAATCATTTTAGATATTTGAGGGAATAATCTATGTATTCCTGCAACACCTACATCATAAGAAAATATCGTTTCATGTCCTTCTTCTTCAATTATAACCCTTGCTTCTTCAGCTATAGGAATATCTGATGTTCCTGCAGTTAATATACCTATCTTATATTCTTTTTTTTCAGGATTTTTAAATCTAATAATTAATATTCTAGCTTTTTTATTGTAATCTAATTTAAAATTATTTTTTTTATTAGAAAAATGTTTTTCAATAGTTTCAAATCTATTAATAGCTAATCTTGTTATAATTAGATTTTCTTCTAAGTTTTCAATATGAGAATTAATTATTCTTATTAAATCTTCATTGGATTTACTTTCTGCAAAAATAGCTTCAGGAAAACCAGTTCGACCTTTTCTTTTTAGGTCTAATTTAATATTATCCCCTATTTCTTCAATGTTTTTAGCTTTTAATAGAGTTTCACATTGTTCTAATGTAATTTTACCTTCTACTAACTTTTTTAATAATTCTTTCATTAAATCACAAAATTTAATTATTTATTAATAATAATATTATATCAAATCATATAAAAATTTTCATGGAAAAAATAAGATGAATTTAACAACTATTAAAAGTGGAAATACTAATTGTTATTTAATTAAAAGTGATAAAGGCCATGTTCTAGTTGATTCAAGAATATCATCTAATGAAAATGACTTTATAAAAAAACTTGAAAAAAGTGGTGTTAATAAAAGTGATGATAATTATCTAATATTAACCCATGGACACTATGATCATATTGTAACTCTCAAATAATTAAAGAAAGATTCAATTTTAAAATTGCAAGTAGTGAAGAAGATTTAAACTTGATAAAAAACAAAGTAGATAAGACTCCAAAGTCAAATAAACTTTTAGGAAAAATTATATTAATATTTGGATTATTGATGATAAAAAAAAATAAATGGAAAGCATTCGAAGTAGATATTATATTAGATGAAAATTATGATTTGTCTAAATTTGGAATAAGTGGAAAAATAATAAAAAGCCCAGGACATACTGCTGGATCGATTTCTTTATTATTAAATAATGGTTATTTATTTTGTGGAGATTTATTTATGAATATTTTAGGTCCTGAAGTATCATTACTTGCTGATGATTTTAAAGAACTAAATAAAAGTTCTAAAAAAATTTTAAATGAAAATATTAAACTTATTTATCCTGGTCATGGCTCTTCATTTAAAGTAGATAAAGTAAGGTAAATTAATGAAAACAAAAAAAATATTAACAGAAGGAATCGTCCAAGGAGTAGGATTTAGGCCATTTATATATAGATTAGCTTATGAATTTGATTTAAAAGGTTATGTTAGGAATTTGGGAAATGTTGTTGAAATTATTTTACAAGGAAAAGAAGATGATTTTAATAATTTTTTAAAAAAACTAAAGAATAATCCTCCACCAATCGCTAGAATTGATTCTATAAAAATAGAAGAAATAGATTGTAAAAAGTTTAATGAATTCAAGATTCTTGAAAGTAAGTCAAAATATTCTGGAGTATCTACTATTCCCCCAGATATATCAATATGTGATAACTGTCTAAGTGAAATCCAAGATCCAAATAACAGGAGATATAAACATCCTTTTAATGCTTGTACTGATTGTGGTCCACGATTTACATTAATTGAAAGTGTTCCATATGATAGAGATAAAACATCAATGAATGATTTTCCATTATGCGATAAATGTTTAGAAGAATATGAAAATCCCCAAGATAGACGTTATCATGGTGAAGCTATTTGTTGTAGTGATTGTGGTCCTCAAATGGAACTTTATAACAATGAAAAAGAAAAGATAAAATGTGAAAACCCTATAGAAATAGCTAGAGAGTATTTAAAAAAAGGAAAAATAATAGTTATTAAAGGAATTGGTGGAACACATTTAGTTGTTGATGCTGGTAATGATGATTCAATAAAAACTTTAAGAAATAGATTAAATAGACCTAATCAACCATTTGCTGTTATGAGTAAAGATTTAAAAACTATTAAAAATTTTTGTGAAATATCTAAAAAAGAAGAAAACACATTGATTTCTAATAAAAGACCTATAGTAGTTTTAAATAAAAGTAAAGATTATTCTTTTTCAAACTATTTAGCTCCAGAATTACATAATATTGGTGTAATGTTACCTTATTCACCTATGCATTATTTGATGTTTGATGATGATTTAAAAACTGTTGTTATGACATCAGCTAATGTTCCTGGAGAACCGATGATGATTGAAAATTCAGAGATTTTAGAATTAAATAATATAGCTGATTTTTTTTTAATACATAATAGGAGAATTATAAATAGATGTGATGATTCTGTTATAAGGTTTAGAAATAATGAACTTTCATTTATTAGAAGATCAAGAAGTTACACCCCAGAACCTTATAAAATTACTTCTAAATTTTCAATTAATGATTTGAATGTTTTATCTCTAGGACCAGAACTTGATGTTACATTTGCAATTAAAAAAGAAAACTTAATTTATCCTTCACAGCATATTGGAAATACAAATAAATATAAAACTTTAGAGTTTTTAAAAGAAGCTATTAATCATATGATGAGAATAACAAAAACAAGTGATTTTGATATAATAGCTCATGATATGCATCCTCAATTTTTCACAACAAGATTAGCTAAAGAATTAGCTAGTGAATTTAATGCAGATTTATTAGAAGTTCAACATCATCATGCCCATACTGCATCTCTTGGAAATGATAATGACATTGAAAAATTCGTGGCAATTTGTGCAGATGGTACAGGTTATGGTGCAGATAACACAAGTTGGGGAGGAGAAATATTATATACTGATATAAAAAGTTTTAAAAGATTAGGCTCTTTAAGTACACAAATAATGCCTGGTGGAGATATTTCAACGAAATATCCAGCAAGAATGCTTGAGTCTATTTTATATAAAAATTTTGAAAAAGAAGATTTAGAAAATTTAATGATAAATAACTATAAAAATTACTTTAAACATGATGAGAAAGAAATTAAAAATGTTTTAAAACAAATTGATTCTAATTTAAATGTTTCTCTAACAACTAGTACTGGAAGAATACTTGACAGTGTATCTGTTGCTTTAAATATTTGTGGTATGAGAACTTATGAAGGAGAATGTTCTATGAAATTAGAATCATTTGCTAAAAAAGCTTATGGGAATTTAGAAATACCACCAATAATCAAGAATGAGAATAAGCGTTTAGTTTTAGATACATCAGATTTATTGTATAATGTTATTAAGTTAATTGAAAAAGGAGAAAATAAAAAAGAAATAGCTGCAGCTAGTCAAAATACTATAAGTGATGGTTTAAGTGAAATAGCTATTAAGTCTGCTTCTAAAAGTAAAGTAGATACTATTGGTATTACAGGTGGTGTTTTCTATAATGAAGCTATTACAAAAAAATGTAGAGAAAATATTGAAGATAATGGTTTTAATTTTATAGAACATAAAAATACATGTCCAGGAGATGGATCAGTATCTTTAGGTCAATCTATTATTGCAAGTTTAAAATAGAATTATTTATTTTTATATGTTCTCTCTAAAATATATTCAGCTCTTTCTTTAAGATTATCATATAATCTTACTTGATTTTTCAACTCTTCAATAGCCTCTGATTGACCATTATCGATTCTTTTTTCAATATCTAATAATTTAGACCATTCATCACCTGATGGAAGTTGTAATTTATCTAATAATCCTTCAGTAATATCTATAGAAAAACTATTCTTTGTAATAGATATATTAATATTTACCTCATGAGGCATATCATAATATTTACGAGGTCTACCTCTTACAATTTTTTTATAAGAGGAGTTTAATATCCCAATTGCTTCCATAGCTCTCAAATGTTCAATAATAGCTTTTTGGCCAATATTTAATTCTGTAGATATTTCACTGACAAATTTAGGTTCTTCTTTTAAAAGATTTATAATATCTCTTCGTGTTTTACAACCCATAACATCTAAAATATCTTCCATATTTAGGTTAGAAAAACTATTATCAAAATCACCTCTTATTTCAAGCCTATTATCTTTTTCATAGATATTTGAATCAATATAAAAACCAAAGTCATTATTTGAAGAATTTTGATTTTTTTTGTTTTTATCTATATTATTCATAAATATACTTTTATATCGAAACCTTTATATAACTTTTTGTTACTATAATAATATGAGAAAGATAACTTTTTGTTACTTTAATATTTGGTATAAAAATAGACTTAATATTTAGCTATTGTTTAACCCATTTCCTATATGTCCATAAATTTCCCCAATTAAGAATATTAAAGTTCAAAAAGCGAAGACTCATAAACAATAGCTATTTTATTAAGTTTTAATCTACTCAACATTAATAAAAAAACCTAAAAGGTGAACTGATGGCTAATGAGAAAAAAAAAATAGATCTTGAGAATGAAATTGAAGAATTAAAATCTCAAGTAAAAGAAGCTAGTGAAAAAATAGCTTCACAAAATGAAGAATTAGCTAAACTTAAAGAAAGTCTTGAAGAAGAAACAAAACAAAAAGAAGAATATATTTCTCATAGTCAAAGACTTCAAGCAGACTTTGAAAACTTTAAAAAACAAACTGAAAAAAGAAATAAAGAAATCATTGCATATGCAAATGAATCATTAATTATGAATATTTTAGATAGTTATGAAGACCTTGGAAGAGCATTAAATAATTCTAAAAATGAAAAAGAATTAAAAGAAGGTGTTGAACTAATATATTCAAAATTAAAAAATGAATTAAAAAAAGAAGGCTTAGAAGAGATTAAAGCAACAGGTGAACAATTTGATCCATTTAAGCATGAAGCTCTTATGGCTGAAGAAAATGATGACTTTAAAAATAATGAGATTATTGAAGAATTAATCAAAGGATATTCTCTAAAAGACAAAGTAATCAAATATTCAAAAGTTAAAGTTTGTAAAAAATAAGTTTAAGTTAAAAAAATCAAATTTATAAAAAATCATTCAAAAAAAGTGATAATTATGGCAGATAATAATACAAAAAAAGAAAAAATTATTGGAATTGACCTTGGAACAAGTAATTCAGCAGCTTCTGTACTTATAGGTGGAAAACCTACTGTAATACCAAGTGCAGAAGGTGCAAGTCAATATGGAAAAGCATTTCCAAGTTATGTTGCTTTTACAGAAGATGGTCAAAAATTAGTTGGTGAACCTGCTAAAAGACAAGCAGTAACTAATCCTGAAAACACAATTAGTGCAATTAAAAGAAGTATGGGTACTGATCGCAAAGTAAAAGCACAAGGAAAAGAATATAGTCCTCAAGAAATATCTGCATTTATTTTACAAAAAATTAAAAAAGATGCAGAATCTTTCCTTGGAGAATCAGTTGAAAAAGCTGTTATTACAGTACCAGCATACTTTGATGATAATCAAAGAACTGCAACAAAAGATGCAGGAACTATTGCAGGACTCGATGTTGTAAGACTTGTTAACGAACCAACTGCAGCAAGTTTAGCATATGGTATCGATAAACAAAGCGATGATGATGTTAATATTCTTGTATTTGATTTAGGTGGAGGTACCTTAGATGTAACCATTATGGAATTTGGTGGAGGAGTATTTGAAGTAAAATCCACAAGTGGTGATACAAAACTTGGTGGAACAGATATGGATGATATTATTTTAAAATATTTATCTGATGAATTCCAAAAAGAAAACAATATTAACCTTATGGATGATGATCAAGCTATTCAAAGAATTAGAGAAGCTGCAGAAAAAGCAAAAATCGAATTATCTACAACTTTAACAACTGAAATCAATTTACCATTTATTACTATGGGTAGTGATGGATCTCCAAAAAATTTAATTTCAACATTAACACGAGCAAAACTTGAAGAGTTAGTTGATCCAGTAGTGAAAAGATGTAGTAATCCAATGGATCAATCATTAAAAGATGCTAAAATGAGTAAAAATGACATTGGAAAAATTATTCTTGTAGGTGGACCAACAAGAATGCCTATTGTTCAAGAATTTGTTGAAAAATTCATTGGTAAACCAGTAGAAAGAGGTATTGACCCAATGGAATGTGTAGCTATGGGAGCTGCAATTCAAGGAGGAGTATTAGCTGGTGAAATTAAAGATTTAGTTTTACTTGATGTAACTCCATTATCTCTTGGAATTGAAACATTAGGTTCTGTTTCAACAAAACTTATTGATAGAAATACAACAATTCCTGCTAAAAAAAGCCAAGTATTTTCAACAGCAGCAGATAATCAAACTTCTGTTGATATTCATGTATTACAAGGTGAACGTCCAATGGCAAATGATAATACAACACTCGGCAGATTCCAATTAGTAGGAATAGCACCAGCTCCAAGAGGAATGCCTCAAATTGAAGTAACCTTTGATATTGATGCAAATGGTATATTAAATGTTTCTGCAAAAGATCAGGGAACTGGTAAAGAACAAGCAATTACAATTACAGCACCAAATAAATTATCTGAAGATGAAATAGACCAAAAAGTAAAAGAAGCAGAAGTGCATGCTGAAGAAGATAAGAAAAAACAAGAAGAAATTGAAGTTAGAAACAATGCAGACTCAATGATTTATACTGCTGAGAAGACTTTAGAGGACTTAAAAGACAAAATTTCTGATGATGAAAAATCAAAAATAGAAAAATTAGTTGGTGAACTTAGAGAAATCATTAGTGGAGATGATATTGCAGCTATTAAAGATAAAACTGAAGAATTAACAAATATTGTCCAAGAAGTTGGTGCAAAAATTTATCAAGAAGCAGCACAAGCACAACAAGAAGCAGCACAAAGTCAAGAACAATCAGATGATTCTTCTAACGATGATGACACCATTGATGCAGACTATAAAGTAAAAGATGAATAAATAAAAAATAATTTTTTTAATTTTTTAATTTATGACTTAAAATAAGCTATATATAACAATAATTAGAATCAAAAATCAAATTAAGTCAAAAATTTTAAAATAATTAAAATTATTTTTTTTAAATAAATTTTTTAAGGTGAACAAATGGCAGAAAAACGTGATTACTATGATGTCCTTGGAGTAGATAAAGATGCTAGTGAAAAAGAAATTAAAAAAGCTTATCGTGATTTAGCTATTAAATACCACCCAGATGTTAGTGAAGAAGAAGAAGCTTCAGAAAAATTTAAAGAAATAAGTGAAGCTTATGCTGTTTTATCAGATAATGATAAAAAACAAAAATATGACCAATTTGGACATGCTGGAATGGATGGATTTTCTGCTGAAGACATGTATCAGAATATAAACTTTGAAGATATTTTCCAAGGCTTTGATGTAGGAAATATATTTGAAATGTTTGGTTTTGGAGGAGGTGGATTTGGTAGAAGTAATGCTAATCAACCTCAAAGAGGCTCAGACATATACACTGAAGTTTCAATAAGCTTAGAAGAAGCTTTCTCAGGTGTTGAAAAAGAAATAAAAATTAATTTAGATAAATTATGTCCAGTATGTGATGGATCTAAATCAAAACCTGGATCTAATCCTAAAACATGTGAAACTTGTCAAGGTACTGGACAAGTAAAACAAGTAACCAACACTCTTCTTGGACAAATGATGAATGTTCGCCCATGTAGAGATTGTGGTGGAACTGGAAAAATTATTACAGATCCCTGCACAGAATGTAATGGAAAAGGAAAAGTTCGTGGAACTAAATTAATATCTCTAGATATCCCTCAAGGAATTGATGATGGAGATAGGATGAGAGTTTCTGGTGAAGGAAATAGTGGTGATAGTCCTGGTTTAAAGGGAGATTTAATTGTTTCAATTCATGTTGAAAAGAATAAAACATTTGAAAGAGAAGGACAACATTTATACTACGAAAAACAGATCAGTTTTGTTCAAGCAAGTTTAGGAGACAAACTAAATATACCAACGATTGATGGAAAAACATTAGAAATTAAAGTTGCATCTGGAACTCAAAGTGGAACAGTAGTAAAACTTAGAAATCAAGGAATGCCCACTACAAGAAGTAAAATAAGAGGTAATCTTTTTGTTGAACTTGTTGTTGTAATTCCTCAAAAATTAAATAAAAAACAAACAGAACTTTTAGAAGAATTTGCAGAAATTAGTGGTGAAGAAATTCATAAATATGAAAAAGGATTCTTCGATAAAGTTAAAGATGCAATGAACTCAAAATAAATGCTTAAAAACATTCTCTTTTTTTAATTTTTTAAAATTTATTTGTATACATCTATATACATACAAACACATAATACAATTTTTCTATTAATACTTATTTTAAAAGAAAGTTCAACTTATCAAATATTAAATCTATGAAAAAATAGCAATTTAATTAATCGAATTTTTAATTTAATCGATAGAAATTTTGAAAAAGAAAATAAAAAAATAGCTATTTAAAATAGCTATTTAATTAATATTAAATTTGAAGTTTTATAACCTTCATACTCTGCTGTTGCAATATAAGCATTAGGACTTAAATTAATGTTTAATTTAGCAACACCATCAGAACCAGTTGTTCTAACATAGAAAACACCATTAATATTAATAGTAACATTCTTACCAGGTAAAAGTTTACCAGATGTATCACGAAGTGTAACTTCATAAGGTTTACGATCACTAGTAGTCATGTTAACATTTTTACCATACAAAGTAGGATAAACAGTGATATCATTACTTATTAAAAGACCACTTTGAGGATGTTCTACAGTAATAACATATTGACCTGGGTTTAAATTAATAGACAAACTAGCTATTCCTTTATCATCAGTAGTTCTTTTATAAAATACACCATTGATATTCATACTTACTTCAGTATTTTTTAAAGGATTACCTTGATAATCAAGAACCTCTACTGAGAATTTTTCAGGACCTTTATAGAATTTTTCTAAATCAGAAGATTTAAGAGTAGTTAAAACATTAATAAGATTAGAATGTTTTTCTAAAGTTAATGGATTTGTAGCAGTTATAGTGTATTTTTTAGGATTTAAATTAATAGATAATTTAGCAACACCATTTTCATCAGTAGTTCTTTTATAGAAAACACCATTAATATTAAATTCAACATCAGTATTCTTTAAAATATTACCTTGTTTATCATAAAAAGTAGCATAATATTGACTATCGTTTCTAAAGTATTTTACTAAATCTTTTCCAGTAACAGTTGGTTTAATTAAAACTGTATTTTCAACAGTGACACTAGAATAATTTTCATCTCCATCAAACTTAACCGTAGCTTTGTATTCACCAGAATCTAAATTAAGAGCAATACTAGCCTGACCTTTGCTATCAGTAGTTTTTTCATAAGATACTCCATTAATAGTGAAAATAACAACTTTATTTACAAAAGGATTATGATTACTATCAAGTAATGTTGCAGAATATCTAGAATCATCTTTATAAAACATGGTTACATTATTAGCACTTAAATAAACTGGATTTGCATTACCTAAATACAAATTAGCTGATGTAGAGTTAGCCAAATAATTTTTACTTTCAGAAATATTTACAGAAATTGGATACTTACCATATGTTAATGTACTAGGTAATTTCCAATTGAAGATAGCTACACCATTAGCACCAGTAGTATTTTTACCAATATATCTATTCCCATCCCTATAAAATTCAACAGTTATTCCAGAAATAGGGTTATTAAGTTTATCTTTAACAGTAGTAGTTAAAAGAACTGTTTGCCCAGGTAAAGATTTTATATCTTTATATTCAGCTATTAATACTCCTTTATTAATAGTTAGATTTGAAGTAGCTTCTTCAGTCCTATAATTAAATTCACTAATAATAGCTTTGATTTCATAACTACCAATACCATAAGTTTCATTTAATTTATATTTATATGATGCAACACCATTAACAGCTTTTGACTGGCCAACATAAGTTTTACCTATATAAAATTTAACATTAGAATTTCCACCATCATTAACTTTAACATTAAAAACAATTTCCTCATCAAAAATAGTTACAATTGGATCAAAAACAATACCTCCAAAGTAATAAAAGTAATTATCATGAACTTGATTATTAGAGGATCCATTTACAGAACTATCTCCAATTTTATCTTTAGATTTAAGATAATTATTACTTACATTATTATTTGCTCCATTTGCAATATTTACAGAATAATTTCCTAAGGTAGTAATCCAATTATCTTGTATTTCATTACCATTAGATTGGTTTAAAAATATTCCAGAATTTCCTTGTTTTATAGCATCATGATTTGTGAAATTTAAAATTCCATTATTACCTAATGCAGAAATATTATTTTTGTAAATTGTATTATTTGACATCTTATATCCTGCAATACCATAAACATATTTTCCAACACCATACAAGTGATTAGATTCAATTACATTATTAGTTGAATCAAATGCTTCAATAAGATAATTAATATCAGCAGAAGTATTAACTTTATTATCAATGATATTCATATCTTGAGCTATTTCAAGAGTGATACCATAAGCAAGTCTTTCAGAAACTATATTAATCTCATTTCCAATAACATCATTGGCTGTTGAATGATATCCTGAAATAAAACCAGTAGCAAAATTATATCCTTTTACATTAACTTTGTTATATGCAAATGTGTTATTTCTAGCATATTTCCCTTCTCCAGAGTTTGTTGGAGCACCAATTACACCAAAACCATAAACATAATTATCTTTACCTTCAACAGTAATGTTATTGTATTCAATAACATTATCATATGAATCAAAGTACAAATCAATACCAACAATAGAATTAGTATATAAAGTACCATTTACATTTTTTTCATATGCATTATTTACTAAAGAGCTAACTTTAACACTATTATTAGATATTATATTACTTGAAGAGTATATTGTAAGAATACCATAAGTTTTATAAAGTTCAGGAACATTATTTCCACCACCAATAGATTGTTCACCCTCATAACTATAAAGAGAACCTGTACCAATAGTTGTTACTTTATTATTTATAAATTTAGAATTTTCTACACCATAAGCTAAAAGAGTGTAAGTTAAATTACCACCAGATGAAATTAAATTATTATTATAAACATTAACATTACCAGATTGGAAAACATATATTGCATATGCAGCACGTTTATCAGTTACATTAATAGTATTATTTCGTATAACAACTTTATAAACTCCATCAATAAAGATACCCCACTGATTACTTAGATTATGATTATTATTCAAAATATTTAAGTTTTCAATTAGAACTGAACCAGATTGAACTTTTATTGTTGAATTATAAAAATTTACTTTATTTCCAGTTAATTTTACACTTAAATCAATTATCATGTCTTTATTATAAAAATCACCAATAAAATTTAAGATATCACCATTTTTCAAACTTGTCTTATTTAAAGTTCCATCAACATTAAAATATTGATTATAATTACTATTAGTTATATTATAAGTTGTTCCATTAAAATTTATATCCTCAGAAGGATCAATAATTCCATCAGGCGTAACTATTTTTTTACCATGAACTTCATTATTCCTTATAATATATGAATTAGAATCTCCTTCAGCTGCATCAATAGCTATTGGATTATTAGTTATAACATTATTATCTATAATAGTGAAATTTTTTGGATAAATTGTATTAGATTGCTTTTTTAATAAAATTCCAATAGATGAACCAGAATTAATAGTGTTATTTTTAATAATTAATCCAGAATAGCCAGCACGATTAGCTCCACCCATCTGATAGACACCAATACCATTAGATTTAATTATATTATTATAAACATTAATATTATTTCCTTCAGCCTTTATACCAAGAGTATTATTTAATAATTCAATATTATTACCATACACTTTAGAATTAGAACTAACAGATATCCCAGCACCAGTAAGTTTAGAATTTACAATAGTATTATTAGCTATTATGGAATCAGGAGCTCCAAAAATACCATAATCTCCCCCTACCACATTTCCAGTAGAAAAATCTATTCCTCTTAAATTAGATAAAAGATTGCCTATAACAGAATTATTTTTTCCAGATCCAGAGATTCCTCTAAATACATCATATATTTTATTTTCTCTAGCAATATTATTAGAACCAATCATTTGAATAGCATAATTCCATGATGTAGGTCCTCCCTCTAAGTAACAGCTAATTGTATTATTAAAAATATTATTATTATTAGATTCCCCCCCTTTAAAAGCACCAGAACCATAACTAGATAAATAAATTCCATTAGAATCCCCAGTTTTAATTATATTATGTGCAATATAATTATTATGAGAATCACCTAATACAAAAGTAGCATGATATTTATTTTCAGAAGTTAAGCCATTGTGAATTTTATTTGAAGTAATTTTATTAAAATTTGATTTATCATCTAAAACTAAACCAAATGCTCCTGTACTATTTACAAAAATATCACAATTATTAACTGTACAATAAGAAGCACCAGTTAGAAAAATACCGTTCTTTCCATTTGCAGAATTAATTATAGAAATATCTGAAATATTAGATTCAGATCCCCCAGTATGTACAATTATACTTGAATCTTTTAATTTCGCATTAACTCCAACTAAATTAATAGCTTTATTAATATTAAAATTCTTATCACTAAATGCACCATTTAGTTTTAAAGTATCCCCCTCATTTACATTACTTTTTAATCCAGAACTATCAAAATAACTACCATAATTATCATTAGTTACATCATGAACTGAATTACTAATTGTATTTTCATAACTTATTACATCTAATAATTCATTAGAAAATACATCATTAACACTTTCTTGACTTTCAATATAATCATCTGATAAGTCATTAGAAAATACATCATTAATACTTTCTTGATTTTCTACATAAGTTTCATTATCTTCTGAAGCAGACACAGCACCAAAAGATAAACTTATAATAAAAAACAAGATAAATAAAAATTTAATTGATTTCATAATTTTTTACAACTCCAATTTAATATATATAAAATAATTTTTAAAAACTATTTTAATGAATTAAAATTTGTATTTTAAAATATTTAATTATATGTATAAAAAAAGATTGATAAAAAAATAAAAAAAGAATTATTCTAAATTAATAGAATAATTAAGCAATTACTGTCACTGTATTATAAATTGCAATATCTGAATAGAATGCATTTTGTTGTATTGCAGTAATAAGCTGATATGGACCAGGAGGTAAATTAACTCTTATAGAAGCAATACCATCTTTATCAGTATATGCAGCAAATGCAGTTTCTTCATATAAGAAGTAAACTAATAAATTAGGAACAGGTTTATTATCTTTTTCATTAATAATCTTAGCTTGGTAATAACTATTACGTTTTATAGTATTAGATACAATTGAAATCTTTGCAGACATTTTATTAACAGTAATTTTACTAGAATAGCTTAAACCACCATGCATTGCAGTAATGATATAATCACCAGGATTAAGGTTAATATTTAATACAGCATCACCAGTAGCATTAGTAGTTCTATTATAAAAGACACCATTAATATTTAAAGTAACAGTTTCATTTGCAATAGGGTTCCCTTGACCATCCACTAATTTAACTATGTATTTTCCACCACTCTGGAAATCAACTTTAATATCTTTAGCAACTAAAGTAGATAGAACAGAAATAGTATTAGCTTTAGTATAGTTATCATTAGGATTTAAAGAAGAAACAGTATAATTTCCAGGAGCAAGATTAATAGCTAATGAAACAGTACCATTTTCATCAGTAATCCTCTTATAAATGACACCATTAATATTGATACTTACTGTTTTATTTTTTAAAGGACTACCATTATCATCTAAAAATTTAGCAGTATACCTAGTTCCATTTTTATAATACATTTTAAAATCTTCTGATAAAATAGTAGATAATACTGTAATATTATAAGACATTTGAAGACCATCATTAGGATTTTCAGCTGTTAAAATATACTCATTAGGATTAAGATTAATATTTAATCTTGCAGTACCATTTTCATCAGTAATCCTCTTATAAAAAACACCATTAATATTAAAAGATACATTAGTATTAGCTATAGGAGTACCATTAGCATATATAAAAGTAGCAAAAAATTGAGAGCCATTTCTATAATATTTAATTAAATTGTCTCCAGAAATTGTTGGTAAAACTTTTAATGTTGAATTAGCTTCACTAGTTTCATAGCTAGTTGAACCTGCATAATAAACAGTAACATTATATAAACCAGGGTTTAAGTTAATACTCATTGAAAAAATACCATTTTCATCAGTAGTTCTAGTATAATTAACTCCATTTATATTAATAGTAACATTCTCATTAGCTATTGTAGTATTGTTACCTCCAATTAGGTTTCCAGAAAGTTTAGTACCATTTTTATAATACATTTCAATATCTTTTAATTCAATAGAACTATTAGTTTTATTTACATTATTAGATTCACTGATTTCCCCACTATAATCCATTTTTTCAAGATTAATTTCTTCATTATTATCATATGCTATTGAATCACCAATACCATTTTCACAATCGGGACTATTTTGATAATTATTTACATCTATTTGATTATCATCTTGATTTAAATCTATAGTATCATCATTTGCACTAACAAAACCTATAGATAAAAATATAATAAAAATAGACAAAAATAATGTTATTTTATTGAATTTAATATTTTCACCTCATTATAATTAAAGCCTTTTATATTTAAAATAAAAAGTGCTTATGTATTAATTTATAAATAATAATTTATAAGCTTTTATTAAAAAAAGTTATTTTATAAAAATTTAGTCGATATAAAAAAAATATTATTAAAATATTACTTTGTATAAAAAATTTAATGAAATAGATGTATTTATTTTTTAAAATTAAAAAACTAATTAACATTTAAAAATTTTATCAACTAAGAAATTGAAATTCTAAAAAAATAAAAAAAGTAAAAAAAATTAAATTTCATTGTTTTTATTTCTAAGATATCCTAAAGCAAATAGTATTATTAAAACAATAATAGCTATTATGAAATAAACAGGCATAGATGATTCATTACTTGCACTATTTTGAGAAGATGACTTAGAAATCTCATAAGCATCTCCAGTTTCTGAAGAATCTGAACTTTCAGAAGTTTCCTGAGAATCACTTTGATCAGCAGAACTTGAACTTGAAGATGAACTTGAACTTGAAGATGAACTAGATTGTGATGCAGTTAATGGATTTCCACTTTGACCAACAGATCCTGCACTAGCAGAACTAGATGATGATTTTGCAGTGGAAGTTGAATTTTGAACTTGTGTATTAGCATTAGAATTATTAGGATCAGTCGGACTAGTAGGGTCAGTAGGGTCAGTAGGATTGGTAGGATTATTAGGATCAGTATTTTCATATACTGCTTCAGCTAATGTAGCTGCTTGTAAAATATCAGAATATTGTTGTTTTAATGCACTAGATAATGTACTTAGTTGCATGAGCAATTTATTAAACTCTAAATTAGCACATGTATGGTGACAACATGCAACACCATATTGAATCACATTTTGAACATAAGTATCAACTATATCTTGAATCATTTTTGTATCTGCAGACCAATAACCTTGATGATATGAATAAACCATCCATCCTGCCATTGATTGCCAAGATACAGCTCTAGAAGTAGATGTAGCACCAGATGCTATATCTAATATATTTTGACCTAGCATATCATATACCTTATTATTAATAATATGAGATCCTGTAGAACTAGTTACTAATGTTTCAAAACCAAATACATTTTCATATCTAGATGAATATTCTAACCAACCAGCATCAGTAGATAAAAATGCATCTCTGAATTTAGGATTTAAAACATTTGACCTGATTTCAAAATCTAGTTGAGAAGCTAAATCTCTAGCAATATAATTATTTTTATTTCTAATATCAATAATAGCTGTTTCAGGTTTACCTCCTAAGACATTTGATGCAGTAAACATACCACCAAACCAGTCATAATAATCATCAGAATCTAAAAATCTCCAAGTACTGTCAATATTTTGAGTTATAACTTTAACATTTTTTAATAAATACTCATAAACACTTCTTTTTTGAGAAATAACTAGATTACCATTTTCATCAACATTCCATGAATAAGAAACTCTATCTAAATAAATATTAGATAAATATTCACCTAAATCTGCTTCATCTTTCCATCTATTAGTATTAGGTATAGTATCACTCATCCCTGTACCTTCAAGAATATTACCTGGAAGACCAAATAAACGATCTAAAGATGGATTTTCATTATAATGTTTTTTGACAAAATTCATTGATGGATCTTCACTAGTATTGAAAACCATATTAACAGCAGAAACCATTAATTTAATCCAATTAGAGTTACTTGTAACAATACTTGCAACTACATCAATACGTGGTCTATTAACAATATCTCCATTAGATAATTTTACAGTTAAATCTTCTAAAGGAATTAATTTCACACCATTAATAGTTCCAGTTCGACTCCATGTTGGCTCTACTCCTAAAAAGTATAAAAATTGTCCAATACCTATTCCTTCTGTACGGAGAATTTCAGTACCCCACATAATTAAACCCATAAGATCTGGCCATTCACCATTTTTTTCATAGTAATCCACAATAAGGATATCAACAAGTTTTTTAGCAGCTATAAATGCAGCTTGAGATGGCATTTTAGTACTATCTGTAGCATATCCATTAACACCAGTAGGTAAAGAATCACCATATGATGGATCAGCGAATAAACCTGCAGTAACATATCCTCCAGATAAAGCAACCAAAATAGAATCCCATTCCTTATTATTATGAATGCCCAAAATTGTATCGACACATACTAATGTATCATTATATAAAGAAGAATTAACCTCAATACCATATTTAATAGCTAAATCATAAGAAGAAACATTTTCATTAACTAAATCAGAAACGTATTTATAAAACCATGCTTTAATTTCCTCTACTTCTCCTTCGTATTTAGAATTTTTCATTAAATTATCATAGAAATCTAAATCAGAATATTCTGGGAATAAAAAATTAATTAATTCATTATATATTCCAGTTTTTGATCCTACAATAGTTATTACTTGTTGAATTAGATTTTCACCAGATAAAATATGACCTAAAGTATGCATACCTAATGCACTGAAATCATATTCTAATGATTCTAAATAAATATGTATCTCTTCTAACCAATTTTCTAAAGATTGATCATCATTTCTTTCATCTAAACCTAAAGAAATGATATATTCATTTATAATTTCTAAATAAGATTCTGCTAAATCAGAAGCATTTAATCTTACAGCATTTTCATATCTTGTAATTACATCTTTTAATTCAGTATAATTACCATATAATTCAGAAGCTACAATAGCTGGAGTCATATGAGTAACAATTAAACTAGCTAATCTATCTTTTGCAACCATTCCCTCACCAGGATTAGAAACGATATAAGGATATATAGTAGGATTTAAAGTTAATTCAAAGCTCCAATCATCTGCTTGAAGACCAATTGATCGTCCAGGTAAGAATTCTAAAGTTCCATGAGTACCCATATTAATAATAGCATCAGTTTTTAAAACTTCATCTAACCATTTATAGAAAGCAACATATTGTTGATGAGGCGGTAAATGCATATCATGGTAGTCTTTAACTTCTTCCCATCCCCTACTAGGTTGGAAAGTTATAAAAATATTACCAAATAATATTCCAGGAATAACAATATATCTATCTTTATAGACCATTATTTCTCCTAATCCATCACCCCATTTATCAATTAATAGCTTTTTTAAATCATTATTTAAAGATTCTCTGAAAATTTCAAATTGATCTAAATCTATAAGTTGATTATTTTTCATTAAAGTATCAAAATGCTTTTCAACATATTGATTTAAAAGACCTTTAGCCCAAGTACCTTTATTACCAAATTCTGAAATTATTTCATATAATTCTGTAGCATTTGGAATATCTTCTATTTCCATTCCAATATTATAACCTTCATTAGATAACTCTATTAAAAGATCATGAATACTTTGGAAAATATCTAAATAAGAAGCACCAATTTCTGATTTACCTGGTGGATAATTGTAAAGAACAATTGAAACAATTTTATCATGATTTGATTTTTCTTTAAGATTAACCCACCCTAGAGTTAATTTAACAAGTTTATCAACTCCAGATTGAATAACATGCTCAACAGATTGTTTATCAACATAAGAAACAACAACTGCACCAAAAATACCTTCAAAACTAGGTATTGTTACAGAATAAGTCCATTCCATTTGAGGTCCTAATTCACTACCATAACTAGCATTTGAAATTTGATTTACAGCATTTAAAATAGCTTTATCTAAATCAGATAAAGTAGAAATAGCTCCCCCTTCAGCTAAATTAGCATAATCAAGAGACCAACTAACTAATGAGTTTACAATTGAAAACCCATATTTAGAAGAATTACTTATACCAGCAAGTAATGATGCCATAGCTGGATTTGTAGAACTTTGGAATAAATTATAAGCTGCTCTTCCCTCTGCTTCATAAGCTCTAATTAATGAATCTACTAAAGGTCCACCAGCATAATAGCTAGCAACAATTACAAAAGGAGTTTTATATTGAAAATTTTTTTCATCATATAATTTTTCAAATTTTTCAATTAAAATCTTTGCATTAGAAAATTCCTCAGCCCATACTTTATAATCCTCTACCATCCAATTTAAACTACCATAACCATCAGCATTATAACCTGGATTTGAAATAATCCATTCATTAATCAATTTTTGTTCAGGTTGTGCTGAAATAGTACCAATATCTGGATGATATATACCGAAAGATGCAGCTAATAAAGGAGTTCTAGATGGATCTTTAGTTGGGTTTTCATACTTTACAGGATCAATTAAATATAATACATATCCTAAATAATTTCTCATATTCTCTTCCATAACACTATCGGTAGGAGTATCTTCTGCTTGGAAATATGATCCCAAATAAGTATTTTCAATAGTGTTTGGAGTATTATTTAATGGTGATGCACCAACAAAGTTCAAACCCATTGATTCAACCAATGAGTCATCATAAACACCAAACGTATAAGCAATATTAAATTTATTATATGCTGGAGTTCCTTTTAAAACATCTGTATTAAAAGAATAAGTTCCACCATCAGTGAACATATCTAAATGAATATAATTCGCATAATCAAAAAGCCATTCTTTTTGTTTGTCATAAACAGGATATGTATCAATATATGCAACACGTTTGCTTAAATTCATTAATGTATCCATTTTTTTAAGATGACTTGAATAACTCATGAATAAAATTATATCTGGATAAAAAATGTGATTAATCACTTTATGAGAATTAGGACTATTAAATTCAACAGTTGTAGATTTTGTCTCATATGTAAGAAAAGATATATTAACAATATATTTTCCATTATTTAAGTTACTAAAAGTAACTTGACCATTATTATTAGTATTATGAGAAAATATCAAACTTTTAGATGATGAATCTATAAGATCAACTTTAGCACCTGAGATTAAATAACCATTTTCATCCCATGTTTTTGAAGAATCATTATAAGAATCCTTAACATTAACAGTTATACTATTAGAATCACCATTAGTAATAGAACCTGAATAAGATACCGGATAAGATTCTAAATCCAAATCTTCAATGGTATTTAAACCGTCATTAACATTTAAATCCCCAATAATACTTAAACCAACATTAGAATTTGAATTTTCAATAACATTTAAATCGTTATTTTGTTGAACTGACTCTAATACTGAATCACTATTAAATTCTACATTATCTTCCATCACAATATTATCAGCAGAAACAGTTCCAGATGCTACTAATGCAATTGCGAAAAATAAAAGTATTACCCATAATTTATTAGTTTTGATATTTTCACCTCCGTTTATTTGAATATTGAAAACATAGCATAGCATCCGTTTTTAAAAAAACTAAACGATTGTTTACTATGATTAATAATTAATGTAATACTAATATATATAATTTAAAGAATGTGTTAATTAAAATAAATAAAGTATTACTTGTAATTTAATTTAAAAATCTACAAATAATTAAAATAAATGAATATTATTATAATATATTTAAAATAATTAAAATATATTAATTATATTATTAATTTTAAAAAATAATATAATTTTTTGTTTAAAAATAAATAAAAATTATCGTTAGCTATTATACGAATGATGAATTGTTTATAATTTAAAAATATCTTAAATAAATGTATAAAATAAGAAATAAAGCCTTATTTGAAAATTGATTAATATTTTTATTAAAAAAAAGAAATAAAGGATTTTTCTAAAAAATAATAGAAAATAAAAAATTTAAATTAAATTTTAAATATTATGGTCTATTAACAATTATCTTATTTGATGTTGCATATCCATTCCAGTAAGCTGTTGCAATATAATCACCAGGATTTAAATTAATATTTAACCTAGCTATTCCATCACTATCAGTAGTTCTCTTATAGAAAACACCATGTATATTAATTTCAACTTCTTGATTAGCAAGAGCTTTTCCTTGACCATCTAAAACAGTAACATCATAAGTTTCATTTCCACCAAATGTTTTAGTTACATCATTACCAGTCATTGTAGTTTTAACAATAATATCATTACTAACACTTAATCCATCTATTGGATTATATGCAGTAAGAGTGTAGTTACCTGGATTTAAATTAATAGCAAGTCTTGCAGTACCATTAGCATCAGTAGTACGATTATAAAAGACACCATTAATATTCATAGTAACATTACGACCAACAATAGCTTTTCCTTCACCATCTAAAACAGTAACATAATAATTAGTACCATTTTTATAATATTTTACAATATTTTCTCCAGTGATTGTAGGTTTAACAAGAATATTATTACTCATTTGTAATCCATCATTAGGATTAGTAACTGTAATAGTATAATTACCAGGATTTAAATTAATAGTTAATGTTGCAGTACCATTACTATCAGTAGTACGATTATAAAAGACACCATTAATATTCATAGTAACATTACGACCAACAATAGGATTACCCTGACCATCTAAAACAGTAACATAATATTGAGTACCATTACGGAAAAACTTAACAATATCATTACCACTAATAGTAGATAAAACACTAATATTATTTGTTAAAGTAGAATTATCAACAGGATTAATAACAGTAATATTATAAATACCAGGAATCAAATTAATAGTAACCTTTAAAGTACCATTTTCACCAACTTGACGTGTAGAATTAATACCATTAATAATAATACTAACATTAGTACCATTAGGCAAATAATTACCCTCACCATCAACTAAAACAGCAAAATACTCAGTACCATTACGATAATACTTAACAATATTATTACCAACAATAGTAGGATTAACAGTAATAATATTAGTGACAGAAGAGGAATTATATCCATCTACACCATTATAAAATGCAGTTATATTATAATAACCTTGTGGTAAATCAATAGCTAAAAAAGCACTACCGTTAACATCAGTAGTAGCAGTATAATTTTTACCGTCTATATTAAAAGTAATAGTTTGATTATTTAAAGGATTTCCATTAAAATCAGATAAAACAACAACATAATTACCATTACCTTTATAGTACATATTAAGATCAGTACCATTTAAAACAGTTCTAGTTGGCAAAATAGTAATTGTTTCATTAGTAGATACACTATTTAAATTTTCAGACACATTACCTGCAAAAGAGAATATAGCTTGATATTGACCAACAGGGAAATAAACTGTAAAATAAGCAGTACCATTAGTATCAGTGGTAGCATTTAAAATATTCCCATTATAAATTAGTAAGGTAATTGTTTTATTAGCTAGAACATTGCCAAATTCATCAGTCAAAACAGCAACAATTTGACCACCTTGATTATAATAATGAATTAAATTACTTATATTTAAATAAGTTTTAATTGTGTAAAAATTATTTTCAATTAAATTAGTTGAATTATTACCATTTACACTTGCATCACCATTTAAATTTTTAGAAAGTAAATTATTGTAAGTCACTGAATTATTAATTAAATCTTTATTAAGTATTACAGAATAATTTCCAGAAGTTCTAATTTTATTATTTTCAATAATATTATGATTAGATTTTGTACCTAACTTAATTCCAGTATTATCCATGTATAGAGAATCGCCATAATTAAAATCAGATTTATTTCCAGTACTTTTAGTGTAAATTTCATTATTCTTAATAACATTCCAATGAGCACCATTAATAAATCCAATACCCATAGAATAATTACCACTAACATTAATATAATTTCCATATATAATACTATTTTTTGAAGCAAAATTAGAAATACCAGTAGTAATATTAGCATTAGATATAATTGTATTATTTAGTAAATCAAATTTAGCATTCGCCATGAATGAATTTAATTGAACAGCATAGGCAATTTTATCAGCAAATGAAATAAATTTATTATTAGAAGCCATAGCAGTTGAGATATCTCCTGTACCTATCAAATCACCCAAAGAAAAACTACTTGCATAATTTTTAGAAATAGCTTCTACATAATTATTAGTTATAGTAATATTTTTTGAAGAGTAATGATTCCAATCATTATCAAAATATCCAGATACAAACAAACTATAAACATATTCAGAGCCATTAGAGCGAATATTATTAGAATCTATTAAAATATTATTAGATCCTTTAACATATACTCCATTTATTGTACCATAATTAACAGATAAGTTATTATGAGAAGTATAAATATTATTATTTAATATGTTTATGTTATCAGAATCACCCACATACAAGCTTAAAGAGTGATAATTTATAGTATAACTATTACTAAGGTCCCCATAAATAACAGCTAAATTAGGACCAATAGTAACAATTTTATTTAAAATTAAGAAAATATTTTCAGAACGAGTAATGTAAATCCCATTAGTTAAATTATTTTTACCATAAACACTTATATTATTTGAACTTATTGTTAAGTTAATAGAATCCATTGAATAAATACCAACAGCATAGCTATTATTACTATTATTTACTGTAATATCATTATCATAAATTCCAATATTATTAACTAAATCAAGATAAATAGGTATTTCTTCATCTGAATTAGAAACATTATTTATGATTTTAAGACCAAAAATATTTGTTCCAGAACTACCTGAAATTAATTTTATACCTGAATTTAACATAAAATCATTTGATGTTATAGAAGTAATGTTTAATACTTTATCAATATTGAATTGTTTATTTGTAACATTACCTATTTTAATAATATCCCCATTTTGAATATTGGTATCATTTAAAAAATTACCTGTACTTTTATTAAAATAAGTTTCATAGTTTTCATCAGTAATTTCAAATTCATGTGAAGCATTATTTGATATACTATCAGAATAACTAATTTCATAGTCATTTAAGTCAAAATCATTTGTATATGCATTGTCAATTTCCTCAATAGTCGAATTATTAATTTCTGAAACTGAAATTTCAGAATCTTCTTCAGCAGCGACAACACCAATTGTTAAAAATATTAATAGGCTTAATATAATTAATCTTTTCAAATTTCCACCTCTTTATAATTAAGTATCAAATATACTACATTTAAAATAAAAATAAAGTTAATAAAATATATTTGATAAATTATAATTTAAATTTTAATATTTATAAAGTTTATGTGAGTGTGTAAAGTTTTAGTGGGCTATATGATTCCAAATTTTCCTGTCCAGTAATCCATTTTATGGGTTAAATAAGCCAATATTCCTTCTTTTGTTTTGTATATTTTCTTTATATGTTCAGAATCTGTTTGTCTGTAATAATTTTCTACATTATTAGATGTTTTTGGAATTATTTTCATCTGTTCTATATTTTAAGTATTTATTTAGGTTTTTCTTTAAATGATTGTTGGTTATTTTTATGAATTCTTTCGGTAAATAGTCAGATAATCTATTAAACTTATTCATTATTTTCTCTATTTCATTGATCGTTGTATTATTGAATATTTGTTTTAATTCCTTTGCTTTTTCTTTTAAAAAGGTGTATTGTTCCTTTGTTAGTTTTCTTTTGAGATTATTGATTCTTATAATGTCATTAATGTTTTTCATGAAGTGAAAGTGGCATAGTTGATGTTTTACTTTTAATTTTCTTATTATTTTATGATAAGCTGGGTTTAAGTCTGTAATTTATTGATATTAATTTTTGATCTTTGGTTATTATTTCTATGAATTCTTGTATAGTTTCTGATTTCAAATTAGGTACTATTTGTTCGCCAAGTAGAATATTGTATACATGGTCGTATAATGTTAATCTGTAGTATTTTTTACCTTTTATTTTAAGATAATCCTCATCATAAACGTAATACCCACTATAAGAGACAGTATTATTTCTTATTAATGATTTATCTTCATTTATCTCAATATTTAGATCCTTTGCATATCCTACAATCCAATTACGAACGGATTGATGTTATATATTAATTCCAAGTGCTATTTGAATTTTTTTTAGATGTTTTTACGTAATGATTCATATCCTTCAGATAATAATGAAGGGATTAATGATCTTATTCCTTCTACAAAATGTTTATTTCCCGCCAATAATGTTTTTATTTCAGTAGTAAATTTACGATTACATTTTTTACATTTACATAATTATTTTACCATTAATGCTAAATATCATGACGTTTATTTGCTTTTTGTTCCAAAATATACGCCTAGATTAAATCTCGCTGAAACTCCTATGAAAGAGATAAAAAGATATTTATCACCTTTATTTCTTGAAAATGCAGAAAAAATTAAAGAAAAAGTAATTGAAGGATTTGAAGAATTTAAAAAAACAACTAAATGTGCTGTAAATTGGATGAATAATCATTGGATAAATATAAATTAATAATGATAAACTTTACCATAATGACTATAATTTGATAAAATTCAAATTTTATGCCTTATAAATATTATAAAAATAGTTGTATACAAAGTAATAAATTTATATTTTTAAGGTTTCTTATTCCTTTAATTTTGATAAAAAGTTAATTTGTTATAAAAATAAATTTAATTATTAAATTTATAGCATCTTAAAGTAACCCACCTTCTGTTTAACAGCATTCATCTTAGCGAACTACCTTGTCTCAAACAGGGGTCATCAACAAATTTTGTTCTTGCATCCTATGGATTGGCCGTTTCACCGTTCCTTTTAAATATCCTCAATTAAATATCATTGTCATCTATAAAAAAGACGCGTCGTTTCTGCTCCAGAGTCATACTTCTCAGCATATGTTTTAAACATCATAGTCTGTAATGATGGGTGGAGTTTCCTTAGTTTAAAAAAACCAGTAGCTGTCTTTAACTTGCTATAAACTTAATAAAAATAGCAGGGCCTAGATTTGAACTAGGGATCTCGGGGTTATGAGCCCCGCGGGATCACCAGACTACCCCACCCTGCTTTAAAAATAAATAAAATATAGCTATTCATAATAGCTATATAAAAGTTTATTAAAAGCAATATATAAAGCTTTGCTTTAATAAATTAATTTTCTTCTAATATTTTAATTCTTTTTTCAAAATCATCGAATTTATTATTAGAATCTTCCTTAAAATCATCGAATTTTTTTTCTAAATCATCAACAGATTTTGTAGTAGTTTTAAATTTATCTTCAAGATCTTTTAAATCAGTTTTAGTAGCTAATTCCCAATCTTGAATTAATTCATCACTTTTTTCATCTAAGAATGCATCAATTTTTTTAGAAAATGCATCAGTATTAAAACTAGACATATCAATATCACTTAATTTAACTTTAATTTTTTTACCCATAGATGTTTTATCTTCTAGTTCATCATCCTCGATATTATTCGAATTATAATGAATATTATTAGGAGTTAGAGCACCTACACTATGAGAAGATGGCATATAACTTTTGATTTTATCAGCAGCTAATGGGTTACTTTGTAAATAATAATATATTAAAATTAAAACAGCAAAAATTAGAATTAAAATAGCTATTAGTTCCATAATTCCCATTTTATCACCTTATTTTAACCTTTTTTCTTTACGTTCAATTTCTTTAAGCATTTTTTCTAGCTTTTTTTGCTCAGTTTGAGCTTCCAAACGTGCAAGTCTTTCATTAATCTCAGTGTGTAAAAATCCAACATCACTTCTTACTTGATTAGTAGATTCTCTTATAGCGGATAAATTTTCTTCTTGTTCTTTAGGAAGTTGAATTGGATTTTCCATTAATCTTTTGGATTCTAAATCTTTTTCAACCATTGACATTTTTTTAAGTTCAATTTCTTTTTCAAGTAATTCAACAGAGTTTTTAGATTGACTAACATTTCTCCACTGAATAAATATAATAATAAGAACAATAGCAATAATAACTACAAGCACAAGAATAAAAACTTGTTCCGGTATATTAAAGTCCATTTTAAATTTCCTCCTAACTGTTCACTAAAATATTATATAAGAAGAAGTATATAAAAATTATGAAAAATAGAGTAAAATTTAATAATAAAAGAAAAGGGAAAAAATGATTGAATCTTATATAAAATCAGGAAAAATTGTTTCTAAAATTCGAAGCGAAGCTTCAAAACTTATAAAAAATGGTTTACCAGTAATAGAACTTGTAGAATATGTTGAAAATGAAATTATAAAAAGTGGGGCAGGTATTGCGTTTCCTTGTAATGTTTCTATTAATGAAATAAGTGCTCATTATACTTCTCCTTTAGATGATAAAACTAAATTAGTTACAGGAGATTTAGTAAAATTAGACTTAGGTGCAGAAATTGATGGATATATAGCTGATTCTGCAGTAACTGTTATGGTGACTGGAGATAATTTAGAAGAATTATTTAGTGAAGAAGAAATAGAACTTAGAAATAATTTAATAACTGCTTCTGCAGATGGTTTAGAAGCTGCAATAAGCACTGTTAAAGACGGTGTTGAAATTGGAAAAATAGGTCATGCTGTTGAAGATGCTATTCGTAAACATAAATTTAATCCTATCACTAATCTTACAGGACACAGTTTAGAACAATGGAATTTGCATGCAGGTTTATCTATTCCAAATTATAATAATAATGATACAACTAAATTAAAAGAAGGTCAAGCAATAGCTATTGAACCATTTGCAACTAATGGAGTTGGATATGTAAATGATGTTCCAGGCACATATATTTATTCATTTATGAAGAATAAACCATTTAGAATGGCACAAACAACAAAAGTTTTAAAATATATACAAAAAAATCACCCAAGTCTCCCCTTCTCAGGTAGATGGCTTAGTAAAGAATTTAATGATGTTAGGTTACAGATGGCTATGAAACAGTTATCAGAAGCTATGGCAATATATCCCTATCATCCTTTAAAAGAAAAGTCTGGTGGATTAGTTTCACAAAAAGAACATACAATTATTGTTGAAAAAGATGGTTGTACTGTAACAACCTTATAAAATAAAAAAAAGAAAAGAAAATTAATAAATATTTGGAACTGCAAGTCCCAATGAAACTCTATTATTAATTTCTTCTTTAGCTTTATCTTTTTTACCTTTAGCTAATTTTTCAAGTAATTCAAGTCCTGGTTTTACTTCAGTGATTGGTTTTGTTTCAATAAGACCTTCATCAACAGCTGATTTAAATAATGAATCACCATCATCAGTTCTAAGTAAAACTGCAGACCATCCATCAGGAGCACCAACTGATCCTGTTGAAATATCAGCATATTCTGCTACATAATCAGTACAGATATTACATCCTGCTTGTTCATATCCATGAGTTTCTTTTAATGGAACACCTTTAGTACCATCATCAGTTTCAATCCAAAATTTACCTTTTCCAATATCCATTTTATTAGTTTTTCCAAGAGAAGAATCTAATTTAGCATCAGCAAAAGTATCCAAAGATGCAATTGGAAAATTTTCCATACAAAATATACCTAAAACTAATTTAAGTTTATCAGATATAAATCTAGTAGAAAATGGATATGTTTGCATTTTTCTAATTCCTAATACCTGACATGGAGTAGCTACAGTTCCTAATTTTTCTACTCCACACTGACGAGCCGCTTCTTTAATTGCGAACACATTTGGAGACATTGTATATTTTGTTCCTGCAGCTTCAATAATTTCTTCTGGAGTCATTGCAACAACAGGCTCTGGTTTCCATTTTTCATCACTATTCCCCGCAACAACTGCTCCCTCAATAATTTTTTCTTCTAAAGCATGAATAAACAATGAGGAAACAATTCCTCCATCTTGAGAAACATCTTGAATTTTTTTCTCAGTAGATCTTGCAGCAATAGCTTCTTTATAAGTACCTAATACCATGATTTAACCTCCCTATAAATTTAATTCTTTTTTAATTTGTTTTTCTGGTAACCATGATCTTGGACAACTAGCATAACAAGCACCACATTTAATACATCTATCTGTATTAATATGAGGTCTTCCTTCAATCATTTCAATAGCTCTAGTTTGGCATGCAAGACCACATGTTCCACATCCAGTACACAATCCTTTACTTATTATACCTGTAAGTAAATCACAACCGCAAGCAGTATTACAAGCTGCAATATCGATTGCAGGTTTTAAATAATCATTATCATTATTTATATAGGCAACAACTGATTTAGCTATCATTTCAGGAGACACTGGACAGCCTGGAAGAGCTAAATCTACTTTAACTAAACTATTAATAGGTGAGAAAGATTCTTGTTTAGGTTGAGCTTGTTGACCTCCACGAGAATAGGTTGTGAAACAACCATTCATTGCACAAGAACCAAAAGCACAAATTAATTTAGATTTTTCACGAGCTTCTTTAAGTTCATGTACACTATGTTCATCTTGAAGACATACAGAACCTTCGACCAAACATAAATCCATTTCAGGCATATCCCACTCATCTACTAATGTTTGACCATAAACAATGTCAACCATATCAGTAAGTAATGTAGCTAAAATATCATAATTTTCAGTAAGTGACATACCATCTCCAGTACATCCACTTAAATGGATATAGCCAATACGTGGTTTGTTTGTTTTATTAACTGGTTTAGATTTTTCAGAAGGAGCATTTTTTACTTGATTTTTGTTGTCCCCATTTGTGTCCAACATTTCTTTAATTTTTGAAAACATTATAAAACCCCAATTTCTTTTAATATTATATTAACGGCTTTAGGAATAGCTTCTTGAACAGGTTTCGAAAAACCCATTTCAACATCTGGTGCAGAAATTTCTCCTGGTTTACAACCAACAACAATAACTTCACAATTTTTTGCAAGGTCATGAAGTGGTTCTTCAACTGGCCATGTATGGACATTTTCATAGGATCCTTTTGGAATTTCATGTGGATCGAAAATTTTTACAGTTCCAGGTTCAGCATTGAATTCAACAACATCAACTACTATAATCTTTTTCCATCTTTCATCAGGAAGGGAAAAAATAAAATGAGTTGCACCTGTACCTGCATCAATAAACATAGTTTCATCAGGTATTTGTTTATCTTCAAAATATTCTTCAAGTTTTTTAATAACAGCTGGACCAAAACCATCATCTTTAAATAATATATTTCCACATCCAACTACTAATGTTTCTGCATCATATGGCATTAATATTCCTCAACCTTATATTTTCACCATTTCGTTTTTAACAACGCTTTTATCGTCATCATCTACAACCATAACATGAGTAGCACATGAAAGACATGGATCATATGCTCTAATAACATGAGGCCCTAATTCATGAGAAAACCCTTCTGTTGCAGGACCCATTGTTGGTATATTCCATGTAGTTGGTACAATAGCTGAATAATATTGGATTTGACCATTTTTTATTTGAGCCATATGAACATCAGTTCCTCTAGGACCTTCAATAACACCAACACCTAATTTATCAGTACCAGTAGGATTATAATCTGCACAAACTTCAGCAGAAGTATCAATTTGGTCAAGTATGTCTACTAACCAATTATAATTAACTATCATTTCATCTGCCCTTGCAACATGTTGAGCTATGACACCTTTATCTTTAAATCCACTAAATTCGTCCATTCTAGCTCTAGGTCCTGTTTCACCATTTTTACCATCCCATAATGGTATAACAGAACATGCTTTTTTACCAATTGCAGGATCATCATACCATTCTTCAGGTAAAACTTCTGAAAATTTATCAAAATCAAACCAATCGTTTTTACCATAATGTTTATCACTAGCTAAGATAGGTACATCAACAACTCCTAAATCTTTAGGTAAACCTTTTTCAAGAACTAAATTTTTAATTAATTCAACATGTTCTTCCAAAACAGGTTCTAAATTATTAATTCTCTCAGTTAATTTATCTTTAGCCAATGGAGAAATATTTCTCGCCATGCCTCCTATTCTAACATCGGAAGGATGTATACCCTCACCAGCTACCATATCAACAACATATTGGACGGTTTTTCTGATTTTAGAAACACTATCAACAGCTGTAGCAAATAAGTTTTCAGGTACAAAATCTTCTGCAATTAAAAATTGATGAATAGCTGCACTATTAATATTATGTGCTGCTAATGTTGCTTCCCTTAATAATCTACCATTTTTTGGTACATCAATACCCAAAGAACTATCTACAGCTTCTGCAGCAGCTAAAGTATGTGGAATAGGACATACACCACAAATTCTTTGACATAAAACAGGCGCGGTTTCAGGACTTTTCCCCACAACCATCTTTTCTAACCCCCTAACAGGAGTAATACTTAAATATTTTCCTTTTGTTACAATACCTTCATCATCGACTTCCATGACAAGCTCAGCATGCCCCTCTTGACGAGATGTAGGAGATATTACTATTGGATTATTCACATTTGTCACCTCATTGAAATTAGAAACTAACAATGATAATATATTTATTATGTTATTATAAAACGATTTTCACATAAAACAAAAGGAAAACTTTAAATAATAGAAAATTTTACTTAAAAATCTAAATTTTAATAAACTCATTATATATATTAAAATAAATTTATACTTAAATCAAAAATTAACAATTATATAAAATAAATTTTTATAAAAACAATCAAAATAAAAATAATCAAATAAAAAATTTTACAAATAAATTTAAGTATAATATAAACATAATATTATATATCAAAATAATTAGTGGAGATAAAAACAATGGATAAATCAAATATGATAATTTCTGTTATAATTGTTCTATGTATAGCTGTTGGTGTAACAGCTTATGGATTAAGTAATCCAGATAATGCACAATTCTCTGAGCTACCAGGCATTGAAGGAGAAAGTGGTGAATCAGGTGTTGATGGAAAAGGTAATAATACTACTGTTAATTCACCAAATTCTCAAGGTAGTGGAAGCTCAAGCGATAGTTCAAATAGTGGAAGTGGATCAGGTAGCGGAAGCTCAAGCGATAGTTCAAATAGTGGAAGTGGATCAGGTAGCGGAAGCTCAAGCGATAGTTCAAATAGTGGAAGTGGATCAGGTAGTGGAAGCTCAAGCGATAGTTCAAATAGTGGAAGAGGATCTTCTAATGTAAATAGAGAACCTTCAAATCCAAGCCCTCAACCAAACCCAAGTCCAACTATGAAGATTAATTCTGCTGATGCAAAATCAATTGTAAATTCCCTTATTTTAGAAGAAGGTAGTTATGCGGGAGAACCATCACTTTCTGGTAGCGGTTGGTATGTGCCAATTTATAATCTTAATGGAGAACAAGTAGACGGAATGTTTGTTGATGGTAACACTGGTATGACTAGTAGAGAATAATTAATTATCCTTTTTATAATTTTTTTTAAAAAAAAAGTTAAATTTATATACTAAAAATAATAAATTTAGTTATATCTATTTTTTAGGGCCCGTAGCCTAGCTGGATAGGGCGTCGGACTTCTAATCCGAAGACCCCGGGTTCAAATCCCGGCGGGTCCGTTACTTTCAACTTATTTTTTATAGGATAAAATTTGTAAATTTTTAAACATAGTAAAATATTATTAAAGAGAGAAAAAACTTTATTAATTAATTTACAAGAAAAATAACTAAATAAAATATTCCCAATCTAATTTTTAAATTTTATTAATAGTTATTTTAATTAAACAGAATTTTGGAATACCTAAAAATTTATATATTACTAATATATAATTTAATTTAGGCAATCCTAAATTTCCCATATTTACATAATAAAAGTTGTTTAAAACTATCTAAAACTAAATTAAAATTAAAAATTTATATAAATTTCATGTTTTAAACTAATTAAAAATAAGAAATAAGTTTGTCTACCTTGGAGGTAAAGAATGAATCTAAAAAAGATATTAATAACATTAACTGTTATTTTTCTAATAGCTATAAGTTTAAATGTATCTTCAGCCGAAACCCAAATAAATATTGATAATTCAATTAGTGGTGAAATAGTTGAAGATTATGATACAAATTATCTTGAAGCAGAAGTAAATTCTGAAGAAGATAAGAGTACAATCATTGATAATACAACTAGTGGTGGAATAAGTAATATAATCAATGATGAAGCCAATTACAATACAATTTATTTAAATCCAGGAGTGTATTCTGGAGAAGATAATACTGATATAACAATTGATAGAAATATAACAATTATTGGAAACAGCAAAAATAATTCTGATGTTGTAATAGACGGATCAAATACAAATAGAATATTTAATATTACACCTACTGGTTCTTTAACATTAAAAAATATTACATTAATTAATGGATTAGTTAATCAGATAGGTGACGAACGAGGAGGATCCATAAATCAAAATGGTGGAAATTTAACAATTGAAAATTGTGCTTTTAAAAATAATAGTGCAATAAACTTTGATTGGGATAAAAACTCTTTTGGTTTTGGTGGAGCAATTTCTAAATTAAATGGGACAACTATAATAAAAAATAGTTTTTTTGAAGATAATGTTGCTACTGGTGGTGGAGCAATATCTCAAGAAGGCGGAATATTAGAAATAGAAAATTGTGAATTTATATCAAATATAGGAAATTATGCTGGTGCATCAATAGCAAATGGTGAAATTGGAACAATAATCGTTAAAAATTCTCATTTTAAAGGGAATAAAATTAAAACAGAAGGAGGAGTTATAGCTATTGAAAATGGAGAATTAATAATAGAAAATTCAACATTTGAAAATAATGAGGGTATAATGGGTTCTTCTATATTTGCAAATGACGGTGATGTAAAAATTATTACTAGTAGTTTTATTAGAAATACAGCGAAAGATGGTGGAGCAATATATCAAATAGAAGGTTCTTTAACTATTGATAACTCTAGATTCATTCATAATGAAGTAGAAGATAATGGTGGAGCTATTTATTTAAAAAATGGAACATTAGAAATAAAAGACACATTTTTCCATGGAAATGAAGCATTAAATTATGGTGGTGCAGTATACCATGAAATTGGTGATTTAACAATTGAAGGTACAATTTTTGATGAAAGCTTTGTTGGACAAAACGACACACATAGAGGTTATGGTGGAGCAATATATAAACGTCAAAATGATATAAAAATAAATAATAGTACATTTATGGAAAATGGTGCTTATTATGGTGGAGCAATTAATGTTGGGAATAAAACAGATTTTGATAGTGGATTATATACTTCAACAATAACAATTTCAAATTCAATATTTGAAAATAATACTGGTCATTATGGTGGTGGAATATTCACATGGTATGGAGACTTAAATATATTAAATTCAAACTTCACTGAAAATAAAGGAATAGTTTCAGGTGCAATAGGAATATATTCTGATACATTATACATAAACAATAGTAATTTTATTAGTAACAATGCTATGATTGGTGGAGCAATAGGTACAGAACAAGGAGAAATAAAAATTGAAAATTCAAATTTCAGACTTAATAATGGAACATTAGGTGCTGCAGCATGTTTTGAAAGAGGAGATGTTGAAATAATAAATACTTTATTTTACCACAATGAAGCAAAAAACGGTGCTGCAATATACCAATTAGATGGAACCTTAAAAATTGAAAACACACAATTCATACATAATGAAGTAACAAATAACGGTGGAGCTATATATCTAGAAAATGGAACAATAACCATTACAGATTCAAGATTCCACGGAAACGAAGCATTAAATTACGGTGGAGCAATCTACCACAACATTGGCGATTTAACAATCGAAGGCACAACATTCGATGAAAACATGGTAAACCTAAATCAAGCAAATGATGGATATCATGGATACGGTGGAGCAATATCCAAACGCCAAGGCACAATCACAATCAACAACAGCACATTCATAGATAACCAAGCAATATTTGGTGGTTCAATAAATATGGGTGAATTAAAAGATGCTAAAAATGGAAATACAACAATAAAAGCCTTAATAAGCAATACCCAATTTGAAAACAACAATGCTTCAATAGGAGCAGGAATATTCACTTGGATAGGAGAAACAACAGTCAAAAAATCCAATTTCAACAATAACAAAGGCCAATTAGGATCTGCAATATGTACACAAAATGTAATATTCAATATATATGATTCAAACTTCACATCAAACAATGCAACTATTGGTGGAGCAATAGCTATAGAAGATACTGAATTATACATTGAAAACTCAATTTTCAAAAATAATTCTGCTACAGGTGAGGATAAAGCAACCATTGGTGGAGCTATAGCACTTGAAAGTGGAAAGTTAATCGTAAACAACTCCAATTTCCAATATAATACTGGTAAAAATGGAGGAGCAATAGGTAACTACGAAGCCGATGTAAAAATCATAAATTCATACTTCTACCATAACGAAGCAGAAAACGGTGGAGCAATCTACCAAGAAGAAGGCACAATAACAATAGAAAACTCCAGAATCATACACAACGAAGTAACAAATAACGGTGGAGCTATATATCTAGAAAATGGAACAATAACCATTACAGATTCAAGATTCCACGGAAACGAAGCATTAAATAATGGTGGAGGAGTATATCATGAGTCTGGTAAATTAAACATAAGTAATTCTATTTTTGATGAAAACATTGCTGTAGAAAAAGGAGGAGCTATGTATCATAATGATGATGATATTTCAATAGTTGATTCTAATTTATATAATAACACTGCTGAAAATAATATTGGTGGAGACTTATATAATAATGGAGATGTATACATTAAAAATTCTAACTTTACAATTAATTACATATTAGTTTCTAAAAATATTACTATGTATTATAAAAATGGTACTCACTATGTTATTTTATTAAAAAAAGTTGATGGTACTGTTGTAGCTAATTCAACTATCAACTTAATATTGAATGGTGTTAAAAGAAATGTAACAACTGATAAAAATGGAGAAGCAATTGTAACTATTAACTACATTCCTGGAAATTATAGTGTAATCGCATCTTATAATTCAACAGATGGAAACATCTCTTTAATTAATAAAATCACTGTATTAACCACAATTCATGGAAAAGATCTTCAAAAATTTTATAGAAATGATAGTCAGTTCTATGTGAAAATTTTAGATAAAAAAGGCAATCTTTTAGTTAATAAAAATGTTACTATGAATATTAATGGTGTATTCTATACTAGACAAACAGATGAAAATGGAATAGTAAAATTAAATATTAATTTAATTCCAGGTGAATATATTATTACTGTAAATAATACAAATGATGGTTTATTAGAATCATATAAGATATTAGTTCTTCCAAATATTATTGCAGAAAATTTAGTTAAATATTACCGTAATGGAAGTCAATTCCATGCTACTATTTTAGATGTTGAAGGAAAACCTATTGCTAATAAGAATGTTACTATGAATATTAATGGTGTATTCTATACTAGACAAACAGATGAAAAAGGAATAGTAAAATTAAATATTAATTTAAATCCGAAAAATTACACTATAACTATTGAACATCCTGAAAATGGATTGAAAATAAGTAAAAATATAGAAGTATTACCTACATTAATTAGTGAAGGTTTAAATAAAAAATTTGGTGGAGATGAAACATACGAAGTTAAAGTTTTAAATGATCTAGGTAAACCTTTAACTAATGCAAATGTTACTATAAATATCCATGGTGTATTTTACAAAAAAATTACAGATGATAAGGGTATTGCTAGATTAAATATTAATTTAAATCCAGGGATTTATATTGCAACTGCATATTACAATAATTATGCAACATCAAATAGAATAATAGTAACAAAAGATTAAAATTTTAATTTTTTCTTTTTATTTTTTTTTAAAAAGAATATAATAACTTAATAACTTATTTTTAAATTAAACTAAAAAACGGACATGAAGGGATTCGAACCCTCGCCTTCAAGATTAGGAGTCTTGTGTCATTCCAGGCTAGACCACATGCCCATAAACAAATTTTAAAAAAAGAAATTATAATATTAATTATAACTTATATTAAATAGTACATTCTAATTAAAAAGTTTTTTTATCAGAACTTAATTATTCATAAAATCTAAGTTCTTAAAATAAAAAAAGAAAGAAGCTATTTTGATTCTTGAGCTTCTTTAAAAGTTCTTTGAACAGGTCCTAATTTACTAATTTTATCTTGAAAGGATTCCATAGTTTTTTGAAATTTTTCACCTTCTGATGCAGAAATCCATTCAAAAATAAATCTTTCTCTGTCAATTCCTAATTGTTCAATTAAATCTCCAACCATTTCTGCTCGCTTTTTCCATTTATAGTTTCCAGCAGAATAATGACAATCTCCCATATGACATCCACCAACGAATACTCCATCAGCACCTTCTTTAAAAGCTTTTAAAACCATAGATGGGTTCATTCTCCCAGAACACATTACTCTGATGATACGAACATTAGGAGGATATTGCATTCTTGCAGTTCCAGCAGTATCTGCTCCACCATAAGAACACCAATTACAACAAAAACCTACAACTTTTATATTATCAGACATAAAATCACCTTTTTATTCCTCTTCAGGAATGAACATAGGAGGTTTTTCCTCACTAACTCCTGCAACATACCCATTTTTCTCACGATATATCTTTTGCATTTTATCATACATTCGTGCAACTGGAATTTCCATTGGACAAACATCAGCACATTGACCACAATTAACACAACTGAAACTCATATGTGATAACCTTATCCCTTGGAAAGTTAATGGATCTGGTGGAATCTCAGTGTTTTCATCTGCGAAATATTCTTTTTCAATATCACATTCTTTACACCAACAAATAGGACAAACATCACGACAAGCATAACATTCAATACATCTATTCCAATACTCATCCCATTTTTCTGGACTTGGATAGTTTGTTTCTAAATATTGTTTTTGGAATTTCTTTGCAAGTTTTATCATGATTTTTTCAAGCTTTGCTCTTCTTCCAATTAATTCTTCAGAAGGATTTTTAGATTCTAAATAACCTTTTGATATTGCATCTTCAACAAGTTTTTTTCCTTTTTCAGAATTCATTTCAACAAAAGTCCAATCTTCTTCTGAACCCCAATTACCACAAGCTATGTCTGTATTCCTTGGTATCATTACTTCACATTTTTGGCAATTTTCACGTCTACCATATCCTTCTTCTTCTAAATCATCGATTTTAATACCTTTTTCAGTGCCATCCTTAAGTTCAATGATGATTTGACCTTTATCAATTTCTTCTTTAACTACATCATTAGGATCAACTTCGTAAAATAGTTCAAACATTTTTTGAGCTGTTTTAGGCATAACAGTACCACCACAATTAAGGCCAATTGAATACAATTTATCTTTATCTATTTGGTGTCTTTTTTGAAGTTCATCAATAGCCATAGCATCGCAAGGTTTAGCTACAACTCCAATGGTTAAATCACTAAGATATTTAGAAATCAAATCTCCAGACATCGTAGGTGCACAATGCAATGAACCACAGGTATCCATAATTTCTTCAGAGTCTTCTATAAAAACAGGAACTCCATCATATATATCATCCCCTTTTTGTAAAGTTAAAACTCCATCAACTTTATTTTCATCTAATAAAAATTTTAGAATAGATGTTACAGCACCACCACAAGCACCATTTTCAACTAATTCATCATTTTTTGCTCTAATTAATAGGAAGTCTGAACTCATCTAATCACCTACATTTAAAGTAATGTCTAATTTTTCACCAATAAGTTTTAATAATTCAATTTCTTCTAAAACATTTTCAGGAGGGTTTTTGATTTTATAAAAATTCTGAGTTAATCCTTCTGTATTAGTAAAAGAACCTTCTTTTTCTAACCAAGAACAAATTGGTAAAACAATATCTGACTTTGAAGATGTTTCATTAAAATTGTCACCTATATATATCACTGATTCTAAATTATTATCTTCAAGACAAGAACTAATATCTTCATTAATTAGGATTAAATTTTTAATTTCACTCAATAATTTCTTTAAATCTTCTTCAGATAAAGGATCTAAATAATCCATAGATCCATAGGTATTACAATCTTTTAAAACTGGTAATATTTTTGAATTGTTCTCACTAGCTATTTTAGCTAAATCATTTAATTCTTCTTTACTTTCTAACTTATTAAAGACAATAACAGAATTTTCTTTAAATTTATTTTTTACTTCATCTGGAAAATTTTCAATTAAATCTGAAATGGATTCCAAAGTAAAATGTTTATTAGAATTTAAAGAACTTGTGGATAATTCTTTTGTATCACATGTAAAAATTTCTGCACCATTATCTTTAGCAATCATAATTCTACGACCAATTAAAGGATTTTCTTTTACAACATCACCTATAACAAAAATAAAATCAGCATTATTTAAATCATCATAAGAAGCAATATCCCCCTCATATTTAATAACATTACCTGATAAAAATCCTGACTTATTTATACCATAAGCTTTAGCAAATTCTGATATAATTTTATTTTCTTCATTAGTAGAATCACCAGAACTTATGATAGCTATATCTTCTGGAGAATTATTTTTAATAATTTCAACTATTTTATTAATAGCAGAATCTAAATCAGATTCTTCTAATTTACTATTTTCATTTATATATGGTGTTAAAATCCTATTTTCAATAGCTTTTTTATAGCTATCCCTTCCCCTTAAACAGTTCTTTCCTTCATTTATAGGATGTCTTTTATAAGGATATGTTCCAACAATTTCATCATTATTGCAAACTAAATTTATCCCACATCCAACACTACATGAAGGGCAGATGCTCTTTTTTACAAACATATTTTATACCTCAAATTTAAGATTTACCAAATAATATAATTTTTAATAAGATAGTATAGTTTTAAATCAAATAAAGAAAAAATTAACATAATTAATTCACATATTTCAAATAAAAACATCATAATTAATTTTTTCATATAATAATGTAAATTTGATGAAAAAATTAAAAATATTTTAAAAAAAGAATTATAAAGAAAGTGAATATAATATAAATTAATATTAAAAATACATATATTCCAAAATAGATTAAAATTTAATCTTTGCTCTTTATAATAAAATATGCTCATAAACATCTAATATTAAGATATATTAACATTCTATACTATCTTTGCTCAATAATATATTATTTAATAAATTACAATACATTGAAAATGCATATCGACACTAAGTAAAAATCTCGTTAAATATTAGAAATCTTAAACTTGTATCTATATTTGACTTTATTTTCATTCTTAATAAATATTTCTTAAGGAAAAGTTAACTTATACTAATTTTAAAATGAATCGTATAAATGATAAATAACTATTTTGAATAATATAAAAATAAAAATTTAAAAAAAATTAAGGTTTTAATTATTATATTTAAAGTAATAGCTAATTATTTTATTTTTAAGTATATATTTTTATAGACGATTTTGTAAAATAGTGTGGAGTTTTTTCTTCGTATAAATTTTTTATTTTTGTTGGATTTTGGGTCTTTTTTTATTAAGCCCTACCCTTTTTCGATTTTTACACTTGAAATGGTTAGTCGTGTATTTTAAGGATTTAAAAATAGTTAGTTTTATATATTATTGAGGGTAAACTATTATTTA
>JAHKLT010000039.1 GCA_020854915.1 Methanobacteriaceae archaeon
TATTGTTAAATTCTTTAGAAATGGTACTCAATATTATGTTACTATTTTAGATGGTGAAGGAAAACCTATTATTGGTCACAACGTAACTATGAACATTAACGGTGTTTTCTATAATCGTACTACAGATGAAAACGGTACTGCAAAATTAAATATTAATTTAAATCCAGGAAACTACACAATAACTGTAACAAATCCAGAAAATGGATTACAAATGAGTAATAATATCGAAGTATTGCAAACTTTAATCGGTGAAGATTTAGAAAAAACATTTGGTGGAGATGAAACCTATGACATTCTTGTTTTAGATGGTCAAGGTAACCCACTAGCTAATCAAAATATTACTATTAATATTCATGGTGTTTTCTATTATAAAACAACTGATAGCAATGGTATAGCTAAATTAAATATTAATCTAAATCCTGGAGATTATATTGCAACTGCTTACTGGAACGATTATGCAACTTCAAATAATGTTGTAGTTAAAAACGCTTAATAAAACAATTTTTTATTTTTTTTCTTCTAATTTTTTAGAAGAAAAAAACTTTTTTTATTTTTAAGTTACCTAAAATCAATATTTTTAAAATTAATTATATATTTCAATATTAATTCCTATTTTAAGCTTATTTTAAAAGTTTAATAGCTATTTATTCTTTTTATTAAAAATTAAAAGATTTAGAAAAACTAAATATTTATATATTCAATAATATAACATTATATAATGAAATATTTTAATAGAACTGATGTTTATACTATACTTCATTATCTTGGTATGATAATGCAGGGTATAGGATTAATGTTTATTTTACCTTTAGTTATTTCATTAATTTATAGAGAAGATAATTACTTAGGGTTCATAATTGCATTAATCATATCTATAATCGTGGGAAAACTATTAAATATTTTTTTTAAAGATCATAAAAAAATGCGTTTAAAGCATGGCATGATTATATCATCTCTCGTTTGGATATGGGCTGGTTTAATGGGTGCAATAGCTATGATTATTTCCATAGATATTAGCTTTTTAAATGCTTTTTTTGAAAACATGTCAGGTTGGACATGTACAGGCTTTACAATTTTTCCAAATATTAATTCATTACCCAAATCAATATTATTTTTAAGATGTTTAGAACAATGGTTAGGTGGTTTAGGAGTTGTTGTTGTTGTACTTGGAATAAGTGTCAGATCTGGAACTGTAGCTAAAAAGTTATATCAATCTGAAGCTCGAGAAGAAAAAATCAAACCAAGTATACATAACACATTACATAAAACTCTTAAAATCTATTTATTATACACAGCTATTGGAATAATCTTATATATTTTAGCAGGAATGCCTATTTTTGATTCCATTTGTACTACTTTTACTTCAATATCTACAGGAGGAATGGCTATTAAAAATAATAGTCTTGCATATTACCACAATGATTATATAAACATTATAACAATGATTTTAATGATTTTAGGTGCAACTAGTTTTGTAGTTCACTACAATGTTATCAAAAGCCGAGGAAAATCTTTAATAAATGATTTACAATTTAAAACTTTAATCTTAATAATAATTTCAGCAAGTTTAATAGTTTATATATTTTCAAATTTAATGCCAATGAATATTGTATTCCATATGATTTCAGCATTAACATCTACAGGAGCAACAATAACATCTATAAATACTATGAATAATTGGCCATCATTTATATTAATAATTACCATAATATTAATGTTAATTGGAGGATCAAGTGGTTCTACAGTTGGTGCAATTAAATTAAATAGAGTTATCATTTTTTTAAAAGGTATTATAAGTAATATTAAAAGTATAATCTCACCAGAAGGTAGAGTTATTATTATGAAGATTTCTGGACAAAGTATATCTGATAAAGCAATACAAGAATCAACAGGATATATATGTTTATATATTTCTTTTATATTTATAAGTTGGATTGTTTTTACAGGTTATGGGTTTGATTCATTTAATAGTCTTTTTGAAATAGTATCTGCCCAAGGTAATGTTGGGCTTAGTACAGGGATAGTAGATGAAAGTTTAGATCCCTTGTTGAAAATATTATTAATATTTAATATGTGGATTGGAAGACTTGAAATAATTCCAGTTATTGTAACTGTTAGAAGTATGTTTGAAATATTTAAAAAAGCTAGTTTAGAAAAATTTATTAACAAATTATAAGAATATTAATTAATACAATTATATATAGGCGATGAAATGTATGTTATAATAATGGGAGCAGGAAGAGTAGGCCTATCCCTTGCAAATTTATTAATAGAAGATGGATATGACATAACTATTATTGAAAGTGATGGAAATTTATGCTCTCATGCTTCATTAGAATTAGATGCTCTAGTTATATGTGGAAATGGAACTGATACAAAAATTTTAGAAGAAGCAAATATAGAGGATGCAGATTATTTTGTTGCTACAACAGGATATGATGAATCAAATTTATTATCATGTATACTAGTTAAAAATTATGAAGTTCCAAAAATAATTGCTCGTGTAAGTAATCCTGATCACGAAGAAGCTTTTACTAAAGTTGGAATAGATGATGTAATAAATCCAGAGAGAACAGCTGCAGGATTTCTAGAAAAGGTTATAACAAGACCCAACGTAGCGAATTTAATTACTTTAGGTGAAGGAAATGCTGAAATATTAGATATGACTATAAGTAATGATAAAATAGTTGGAAAAAAAGTAAAAGATGTTTCCCCTACTAAAGATTATATTATAATAGCAAAGTATGAAGGTAGTAACTTAGTAATACCTCAACAAGATGATGTTTTAACTAGAGGTCAAAAGATTTCAATACTCGTAAAAAGAGATTCATTTAAAAATGCAACAAAAAAATTTGAAAGATAATATCTTTATAAATTAGAAGCAGAAAGAGCTATATGCTCCCTTCCTTTATCAGTCCATGAACCATGACCTGGAAGTAAATATTTAATATCTAAACTTTTTAATTTGTCTATTGACTTTTTCATATCCTCATAATTTCCACCAATATCCATTCTCCCAATACCCCCATTAGCAAAAACAGTATCACCAGAAATTAGAGTTTCACCATCCCATAAACAAATTCCCCCAGGAGTGTGACCTGGAGTATGAATTACTTTAAAATTACCTATTTTATCATTTTCTTTAAGTTCAATATCAACATCATGTCTTTTAATACTTTGTGAAAACATATCCACTGCAGTACCATAATTATAATCATCCCTCAAAGTATTTGCATCATCTTTATGGATTGCAACTTTTGCATTAGGGAACAGATAATTTCCACCTACATGGTCAAAATGACAGTGCGTATTTACGATTAAAGATATATCACCAGGTTCTATATCATTCTCTTTTAATTTTCTATATAAAAAATCCTGATTAATACCAGTTCCAGTATCAACTAGAATATCATCAAAAAAATAGCTATTAGAATCATATCCTAAACCTTCAATACATACAACATTTTCTAAATCAAACATAAAATACCTTTTAATACTTTATTTTTAAAAAAATATAATAAATAGGGTCAAAGGGATTTAAACCCCAATCTGAGATTTCTCTTGTCCCAGTACTCCAATTGATCATCACAACGAATACTGTTCAGTTACGCGTATTTTTCTTCAAAGACAACTGGAGTCCCAGATGATGCCAGGTTACACTATAACCCCAAATAAAATGAAGAATATAAGTAGCGTTAATTCCCAAACGATTTAATTTTTACCTTTTTTAGAACCTACAACCATACACAATCTCTAATAATATATTGAATAATAAAGAATATAAAATTTACTGAAATGTATGAGTACTGATTATTTATGTTAAAAAATTTTAACATTAAATATTATAAAAAGCTGTATAAAATAATTACTACCCGATAAAAAAAAGAAATTATAAAATTTAATATATTAGGTTATAAGTTATTTTTATTAATAAAAACTATGCCCATAGAAGAAAAATTTCAAGTTTTTATTTTTATTTTAGATCCTATTATTGAAAATACAATAGCTATTAAACATAATATTGTGGAAATTATACATACTATTTGAGAACTTTGTATGAGTAATGGGTAATATTTTGGAATGATAGAAACGGAACCCATGACTACTGCAAAAACAACAGTCAAAATACCTAAACTCATAGTCTGACCAACAACTCTAACTGTTGAAATAGTAGCAGAAGCAAGAGATGGATATTCTTTTGGTGCCGAATTCATTATTGTATTTGTATTTGGAGATAAAAATAAGCCATAACCAATTCCTTGTATCACCATGGATAATATAATTATAAATAAAGGAGTATCCTTATTTAAAAATATCAAAATAAAAATTGAAACCGCCACTAGTGCCATTCCTATTGCAGACAACTTTTCGGGATTAATTTTATCTGAAAGAGTCCCTGAAAATGGTGCAACAATCCCCATTAAAGCAGGGGCAACAATTAAAATAATACCACTTGTTTGCGGATTCATATTTTCAATATACTGAAAATGATAGTTTAGAATATAAGTTACAACAAATGTAGCTAGATAACTAATAAGCGATGCTATTGTTGATGATGTAAATTCAATATTTTTAAAAGCTTCAACATGAAATACTGGGAATTTATGTTTTAATTCCCAAATACCAAAACCTATTAAAAGACCTAATCCTATAACAGCTAACAAAACTCCTGTTAATTCATTCAATATTGTAAATCCATACATAAATAGCAATATACCAAATGAATATATTATTGATCCTAAATAATCAAATGGATCATTTTTACCAATAACCCATTCTTCTTTAATTTTAAAGAATATCACTATAGCTGTTATTATAATTATAGGAATTACAATGTAAAATATACTCTGCCAACCTAAATTATGGGTTAATATACCTCCTAAAACAGGGGCTAAAGTTAATCCAACATATGCACTAGCAACAGCTATTCCTATTGCTTTTCCTCTTTCATGAGATCTTAAATCTTCTGTTATCATTGCAAATCCAGCAACATTCAACATTGCTCCTGCTATCCCTTGAATAACTCTTGAAATAATTAATATGGTTGCTGAAAATGAGATAGATGCAAATATAGAACCTATTATAAATAGTATTAACCCTATAACGTAAAACTTTTTCAAACCAATTTTACCTGATAAAGTTCCAAAAGGTAATGAAAAAATAGCTATGGAAAGTAAAAAAGATGTAGCTAACCAATTTTGAGTTATAGCATTGATTGCAAAATCACTACTTATAGAAGGTAATGCAACCGCAATAACCGATGCAGAAAAACCAGTTAAAAATGAAGCAAATGATGCTAAAAAAATAATAAGGTTTTTTGAAGAATAATTTTTATCAATTTTCTTCTTATTAAGACTGTTCTTGGGTTTTATTTTTTTATTACTATTTGTGCTAGAAACTTTCTTATTATTAATTTTAAGCCTCTCCCTAATCTAAGTTATGTTTATTTCGATTAATATCCCATTTTTAGCCAATAATATTGATTTTAGAATTTTATTTTTATTTTTTATGCTATTCTCATCTTTTAAGATATTTCGTATTTTTAACAGTATTACATTAATTAATTATCCTTAGTTTTATTTAAATTTATCTAATTTATGAGACTGTAAATTTTTGGTGGGTTTTTGAGAAATCTTTGAAAATCAATTTTTTTGAAAATCCAACAATAAATGCATAAAATAGACTATAATTTTGTATTTATGAGTAATAGAGTTGTATTTATGAGTAATAGAGTCCTAGACTTTTGGGAAAAATCGAAGGTATTTAATATCTTATTTCACATGTTTAGAGTCTATTGAGCTTTTATCCTATAAAAGTACAAATTGTATTACACTTTTGAGTACAAATTCTAAAATCTAAAGCTTTGATTTTAATAATAAAGAAAATTCACATACTTTAAAATCAGATGAAAATCAACTTTATGGAAAATGCTTTAAATTATAGTTATAATTGTAAAGTTTATCAATAATGATTTTTAAATATTAATTTATGAATTCTATTGATAATAATTCTTGTGAAGATTATGAAACTATTAAAGTTCCTAATAGTCAGAGAAAATTAATTAAATATTTAAGTATTGATGAAATTACTAAAATAATTCATAAGAGCATGGA
>JAHKLT010000051.1 GCA_020854915.1 Methanobacteriaceae archaeon
CTTATGAGCCTCAGGCCAATAAAAACCAAGTTTATCCATAGCCTCAACAACACCAGACTGAGTCACACAAGCCACAGGAGTAGCTTCAACATCTTTACCCGCAAGCGCATCCAAAAAATTATCTCTTAAATTCATTAATTAACACCTATAGAATATATATTCAATCTAAGTTTTAAGTTACAGATAATAAAAGAGATTCTTTTATTATAAGAAGTATTTTTGAAAATGTTTTACAAAAAATATGTAACTTATTTTTTTAAAACTTAGTAAAATTATATTTAATTTTTAAATTATTTAAATATTATCTTTAAAATAAATATTAGTAAATAGTGTTTTAAGTACTATAAATCAAGCAATTAATTTATATTAAATAGGTATCTTTAGTTGAATTATATAACTAAAAAAAAGTCTTTGAATAATTTGTAAAAAAACTTAGAGCTATAAAAAAATTAAAGTTAAATTTAAAAAATAAAATTTAATTTGATTAAATAATTATTTTTCAAAAAACTTATTATAATCAAAAACCATATCAGGACAAGCTAAAACGCATTTTTGACATCCTAAACCAAGACAAGGATCAGTTCTTAAAGTAATTTCCGTTCCATCAATTTCAAGAGCTTTTTCAGGACATTCATTAACGCAAGACATACAAGAAGTACATCCCTCCATATCAGCTTTAAAAGTAGCACCAACACCAATAACTTTTAAACCTTTAGTTCCTAAATCAGGAATATCACTATCAAAAATACGTTCAATGAAAGGATCATCAACAGGTTCTGGAACAGTTTGAATACCATATTTACCTAACCATTCATTATATTTTAAAAACGGCATACCTTGATCATATAAAGCAAGTTCTAAAGAATAAATCTTTTCAAAAATTTCAGAGGATGCAAGCATTATATGGTTACTTCTCATACCATCAGCAATACCCTGTAATGTTTTTAAGAGTTCAGGATTTAAAACAATATCTTTAGCCATGTCCAATGAAGTATTACCAACTTGATAAATATTTTTTGATGATGCTGGAATTTGACCAACAGTAAGAGATTTTAAAGGATCAACATAAAAGCCAGATGCCCCTGCCATATAAATACCATCAACTTCATCAAGAAGAATATCTGCAGATTCAGCTAAAGTAATAAAAGCAGCTCTAAATGCACCTAAAGCTTTACCAATATTAGAAATATCATCATCATCAATATAAACATCATTTTGAAGATGAATCAAACCATCATCAGTGTCAATTTTACCTTCTTCAATGAGTAAATCCTCTAATCCTAAACTAAAAGCTGCAATAACACCTGTACCAGTAATTCCCTTAATATCCACATCTAAATCTGATTCTTCAGAAACAGTTCCATCATATGGATCTATTAATTCTCCTTTTGCAGCTTTTAGATTGTTATCTAAAACTAAGTTCCTCCATTCATCTTCCTCTAAATTTAAATCACAGATAGAACCAGGTGCTGCTAATCTACCTTTTTTAATAGTTTGACCTTCAATAGCTGGTCCTGCAGCAGCAGAACATGTAAATATTTCTCCATCAATAACTAAAGCAATTTCTGCATTAGTTCCAAAATCAGCTACAATGTAAATTCCTTCTTTATTTAATACACCTGTTTTATATAACATAGCTAATGCATCAGCACCAATTTCATGCTTAATAGCTGGAGGGATAAATACCGTTACATTATCATTTAAATTTAAATCAACATCTTTAGGAGATATAATCTTAGAATTACGAGATGGTGGAGTAATATCCTTACGTTCAAGAACTTCATCTCCCCAAAAAGCTAAATCTCTAATTTCAATATTATTAAATAAAGATAGTTGAATAGGATTACCACAAACAGCAAATTTAGAAACTTCAGAAAGATCAATTTGCAAATTATCCAAAACTTTATTTACATCATCCATTAACAAATCATGAGCAGCTTGAGCACCCACCTTTAAAGCAAAATGAAGATGATCAACAACATTAGCACCAGGTAAAGGATGTTTAAGAGTAATTACTGTCGAGATAATTTCTTTTGTCTCAATATCTAAAGCTTGAGCTCTAATACCACTAGTACCAATATCCATAGCTATACCATACATAAAACACACCTATATTATTAAAGAATCCAATAAATTATTCAAGCGAATTAATTAAATTATTTTCTCACTCACTATATAGTTATGGTTTTTATTGATTATTAATGTTTTTGAATAGAGGTTCTGCATTTAATAAAAATCATTGTTTAGATAATTTTTTAAAATCATATTATGTTTAAGCTTAAATTCAATTTTATAGAAAAAAAACAGATAAAATATTATTTTAAAGATATTTAAATAATTAATTATGAATTTAAGATAATTTAATTAAAAAATATAATCTGAATTTATATTATGAATAATACAATTAAAATAAAATATAAGATGAAAGAATAGAAAAACTATATTTAAAAATAAATATAAGATTGAAAATAAAAAAAGAGTTAAAAAGTAATATTAATAAACTTTTTAACAAGTAAAGATATTAAGAGTATTCTGATACAAATTCTCCAACGATATCTTGGTATTTTTTCCTTATATCTTCCCAAGTTGCTTTGTCTTCGACAATAGCTTCTGCAAGTTTAGGTGTGTGATAAGCTTCAACACCATAGAAACTCATTGGATAAGATTCTACATAATCTCTTCTTACAGCTCCTCCACCACAACCAACAGGTACTTCAAGACCAGCTTCTTTTAAAGCTTCAACAACTTTTGGGAAAGCAGTCATTGTTGTTGTCATTAAAGCAGTACCTGTTAACATAATAGGTTTGTTTTCTTTTGTAGCTTCTACTACGACATCAGCTGGTACATCACGACCTAAATCAACAGCTTCAAATCCACCAGCA
>JAHKLT010000018.1 GCA_020854915.1 Methanobacteriaceae archaeon
AGCAGAACAATGGTACAGCAACAGCACAAAACACCAAAACAAGAAAAAATACAAAACAACACAAGGACTACTAGAATACCTAGCACTTAAAATGACAAAAAACCAACTTTAACAAAAAACTCCACAAAACTTTACAACCTCTTATAGACGAAAAAAGTTTATATATTTTTATACAAATTATTATCTATGGGTAAAAATGAAATCTGTGAAATAAAAAATATAAGAAAAGAATTAGTTGATGAAATTTCCAAAAAATTAGAACCTCATTCCTCAATGCATAATACAAGTGATTTATTTAAGATATTAAGTAACTGTACACGGGTTAGAATATTAGCAGCCCTTGATTATGAAGAACTTTGTGTATGTGAATTATCTGTTCTTTTAGATATAAGTCAATCAAGTATTTCACACCAATTAAGACATTTAAGAAGTAGTAATTTAGTAAAATATAGAAAAGAAAACAAACAAATTTTTTATTCTTTAACAGATGATAATATAATCAAAATTATCAAAGAAGGAATAATTTGTGCTAATAAATAAAATAAACTATTTTAACTATTTTTAAATTATTTTATGCATATTTTTAGTGTTATTTGACTAAAAACTTATTTTTTTTACATTATTAATCATTAATAATTCCAATAACAAAAAAAAAACTTTATATATGTTCATATGAATATATTATCATATGTAATTAGAAAGTTTTTAAAAAAAATTAAAAATTTTCTAAAAAATAAAATTCAGATTTATATAAACTTAATTTTTTAAGAAGGGATTATAATGGAAATAAACCAAGAAGACCATGAACATCAACACGATCATAGCTGCAGTTGTAGTCATGAACATGATGATTGTTGTGATGATAATCATGAAGTAGGTTGTTGCTGTGAGGCAAGTTTACTTGAAAATTTAGATGTAGATTACAAGCAGTCAAAAAAACCTTTAGTTGTTTTTGCAATAGGAATTGGAATATTTCTAATTGGAAATTTAATTAATTTACTACCAAGTTCTGATTTTAATTTTTTAATTAGAGAATTATTATTTTTAATAATTGTTGTTTTTGTTGGAAAAGATATAATAAAAGATGGAATAAAATCTTTATTTAAAGGAAAAATAAAAATTAGTCTGTTAATGACAATATCTGCATTTGCAACTTTTTTACTAGGTGATGGAAGTGAAGGTGCAATATTAATATTATTATACTATTTAGCAGAATATTTAGAAGAATATGCGCTTGATAAATCTAAAAGATCTATTATAAACTTAATAAAATTAACACCAGATAAAGGAATTGTAAAACAAGATGGTGAAAACATAGAAATTAATGTTGATGATATTAATATAGGAGATATTGTTATTGTTCATCCAGGAGATAAAATTCCAATCGATGGAAAAATAATAAAAGGAAATACTTCTATAAATCAATCATCAATTACTGGTGAAAGTATACCTGTTAACAAGAAAATAAACGATGAAGTTTATGGATCAACAATTAATGAAGAAGGTTACATTGAAATAGAAGTTACAAAATCATCAAAAAACTCTGTTTTCTCAAAAATTATAGATTTAGTTAAAGAATCAGAAGATAAAAAAGCTAAAATTGATTTATTTATTGATAAGTTTGCATCAATTTACACTCCTCTTGTAGTAATAATTGCTATTTTAATTGCAGTATTACCAACAATATTATTTAATGCATCTTTAACAGAATGGGCTTATAGAGCATTAGTTTTGTTAGTTATTTCTTGTCCTTGTGCATTAGCTATTTCAACACCTGTTTCAATGGTCTCATCTATTACTGCTGGAACAAAAAATGGAATTATAATTAAAGGAGGAAAATATATTGAAGAATTATCAAAAATCAAAGCTGTTCTATTTGATAAAACTGGAACTTTAACTGAAGGTAAATTAGAAATTGAAAATATTGTTCCATTAAATGGTTATACTAGTGAAGATTTAATTAAAATAGCTTGTTCTATAGAAAGTAAATCAAAACACCCAATAGCTAAAACTTTCAATGAATATTCTAAAAAAGAAAATATAAATTTATTAAATGTTGAAAATTTTAAATCCCTAACCGGAAAAGGTTTAGTTGGATATATTGATAGTGTTAAATATTGTGTTGGAAAAGAATCATTATTTAATGATAATTTAAATGAAAAAATAGATAAATTAAAAGATTTAAAATCATTTGATACCAAAACAAAAGTTATTATTGCAGATGAAAAAGAAATTATAGGTTTTATTTCACTCCAAGACAAATTGAAAGATAATAGTAAATCACTTATTAATAAACTTAAGTCATATAAAATAAAAACTATGATGCTTACAGGAGATAACAATAGAATTGCAAAAGAAGTAGCTATTAAAACTAATTTAGATGATTTTTATTCTAATTTAATGCCCGAGGATAAATTAACAATTGTTCAAGAAATAGTAGATGAATACAAAGATGTTGCTATGATTGGTGATGGTGTAAATGATAGTCCTTCACTTGCAAAAGCAAATGTTGGAATAGCTATGGGTCTTGAAGGATCTGATGTTGCAGTTGAAACAGCAGATATAGTCCTTTTAGATGATAAACTATCAAAATTAGGTTTTTTAATAGATCTATCTAAAAAAACAATGAATATTATTAAACAAAATGTGATCTTATGTTTATTTATTAAAGGAGGATTAGCTATTTTAGGAGTTCTTGGTTTTATTAATTTATGGGTAGCTATTTTGGTTGGAGATATGGGTCTTACATTATTCGTTGTTGCAAATGCAATGAGACTTTCAAAATTAAAAACTATCTAAAGTAGTTCTTTTTTCTAGTTCTCTTTTTTTATCTATATTTTTATCAAAATCAATACTACCATACTTTCCTCCACCACCAGGAGAAATATGCAAAGAGTTATTCCTAAAAGAATCAATACCTACACTAAGATCTGAATCTATTTTTTTAATTTTATTTAATGGTGTATCTAATAATATATTTATTTCTGGACCAAAAGTATCAATTAATTTTTGCCATTTATTTTGGACAGTTTTTGTTGTAACACCTTTCTCATAAACCATACTAATAATTTCAGCAAGTGGCATTAAATGAATATATTTTCCTCTAAATTTAGGATGTTTTGGTGATTTTAAATCAGCTATTTCAGAAATTCTATAATCTACACCTTTTTTTATTCTTCCACCACATAAACATTTCATTTTATCTTCCTTAGCTATTAAAGGATCAATTATTTTGAAGCATTTGGTACAGCAGTCATGTGATATTTACCTAAGTTTGGTACTAACCCATAATTTACTTTAATTTTCTTCTTATTTATTGCATTTTTTAATGAAGAGTATGAAATATCTTGAAGCTCAATTTGATTAAACTCCCTACCTAACCTATGTGGCCATGGAGAATGTGCATCAGAATTTGAAAGAAATGGAAAATCTTTAAGTTCACTTACAGTATCAGCCATAAATGTATCAGCAGATAAACCAAGTTCAACAAAATCAACTTTATTATCATAACAATCATAAATTTTATCATAAGACTTGTACATTCCAGTCCATGGCGTAAAAGCATGAGCAGGACCAATCATACAATCATATTCTTTAACTAAATCAAAAATTTCAGCACCATCTAATTTAGTCCTGGGCCTACCATCTTTAGTTTTATTATTAGAAGGCAATTTATCTGAAAGTTCCCTAGCTATTTCAATATTTGGGATTATAATAAGATGGTGAATTTTATTTTTTCCTTCGATTTCTGTAGTTAAAACAAAATCAATATCTTCCCTTGAATAAATACCATCTCCTGAAGCACTTGTAGATTCTTCAATGATATTTAACCAGCCAGGATGTAATGCATCTCCAGTTCCTAAAAGATCTAAGCCTTTAAGTTTAGATTTTGAAGCAATATTCTTAATAAGCATATCTTTAGAAGTTGCCATAGAAAAACAACTGTGAAGATGTAAATCTGAATTAATTAACATATATAAATAAATTGTAAAACTTAATATTTAAATTGCTTTATTTAATTATAAATTTAGGTATGCCAAAATATATAAATGATATTTAATAAATATAATATTAGTGATAAAATGAAAGTTGAATTAGATAACATTGCTGAAACCATGTTAATTGCATTATATTGCAGAGCACGTGAAAGTGAAAAAAGCAATGGAATGATAAATGATGAAAAAGCTATAGAAATGGTTTCTAAAATTGATTATAACTTTTCGAATTTTGAAAATTCAAAAATGAGCCAATTAGGAGTTGCTTGTAGAACAAAAATATTAGATGAACAAACAAAAAAATTTATTAAAGAAAATCCTGATGGAGTTTGTGTATCCATAGGATGTGGACTAGATACAAGATTTAGTCGAGTAAATAATGGAAAAATAAAATGGTATGATCTAGACTTACCAGAAGTAATAAATATCAGAGAAAAATTTTTTGAAAATAGTGATCAACAAAAAATGATTAGTGAATCTATCTTTGATAGTAAATGGGTAAATGAAATAAATCATAAAGGAAAAAATGTTCTATTTATTTTTGAAGGAATTTTAATGTATTTTGATGAAAAAGAAGTTAAAGAAATAATAAAAATCATAGAAGAAAACTTTGAAAATGCATTAATATTGATGGAACTATCCTCTAAATTTATGATAAGATTTGGAAGTAGACATGAACTTGTTAAAAAAACAAATGCAACGTTTAAATGGGGTGTTAAAAAATCAAAAGATGTTGAAAAATTATCTAATAATATCAGACTAATAAATGAATGGTATTTATTTGATATATATAAAAACCAAGAAACAACTTCAAAAAAGAACAAAATAGCTCTTTCAGTGATTTTACCAATATTTAATCAAATAAATAATAAAATAGCTTTATACAAAATTTAACCAATATACCTTAAATCATCAACATCTTGGTTAGACGATTTATTCATCATTTCTTGTTCCATTTGTTGAGCTTTTTCTAACATTTTTCTTGTTTCTTCAGCTCTTTCATCTAATTTTTCAGTATTAACTTCAATGGATAACAAATCTGATAATTTAATTAATATAGCTTCAGCTGCTTCAGCATCAATAAAGTACCCTGGAGTTTCTCCCATTAAACAAGCCCCAACAATACCTTTACGTTTTCCAAGACCTAAAAATAAACCAGATGCCCCAATAATTCCACCATCATTATAACGAATTTCAATATCTGATTCTTTTAAAAACTCAACCATTTCTACATCAGTAGCAGCACCTAAAATTTTAGGGTTTTCTACAGGTTGACCAGTAGCTATTCCACCTAAAGTATACATTGTATTAATATTAAATTTTTCAAGATAATTTAAAATATCCATACAAATTTCATATTGACCTTCACTAGATACACCTTGAGTATTTCCAACAAGAAAAATAAAGTCTTGTTTATTTTCCCCAAAATCCTTAAGATAATACAGTTCATTAATCATATTTTCTATCATACCTTCCTCACCAATAAATATCTGAGGAGGAAAATAAGGAGAATAAATTTCAGCGAACTTAGTAGCTTCCAATTCATCAATCATAGAATCAACAGCTAATTTACCAACATGCCCAATTCCAGGAAGGGCTTCTATAAGAATAGGATTATCTAATTCAATTTCTTCAATAACATTAATTTCTGTAGAACTCATGAAATCACCTAATTGTTCCTAGTTTGTCTTTTAAGTATTCTTCGATATTTACCATATTTATCTTCAACAGAAAATTTAGGAGGGAAAATAACATTCAAATCTCCATTACATTTAGGACATTTATTTTGAATAGTATAAATCCCACAAGAAGAACATTTTTTCATTTTCATTTTCATTTAATCACAAAAAAAGCTATTCTAATTCTCTTAAGAAAATTCCATTACCTTCAGATTCTTCAATAATATCAATACATCTTTGAGCTGCTTTTTTTAAGCTTTTTTCAGCTTGAATATAATCAGTAGATTTAACAGTGATCCTATATCTTGGAGCACCAACAGATTGAACTTTAATTTCTTCTTCCTCGTCCCCATTATCTTCAGCAGCTTTAAGTGATTTAATTATCACATCTACACCATTTGAATCAAATGTTTCAATATCAACATATCCACTAATATGAACTTCAGGAGGAGTGATATTTTTATCAGCAATATCAACAATCACTTCAGCCCATTCTTTAGAGATTCCTTCATCAGTTAAAGATTTTACACCTTCTTCAGAAGCAGTTTCAAATGCACCATAAATATCTCCAAAAATATCCATGAGTTTATATCCTACTTCTTTATAAGCACCATCTAAATCTTTACCTAAAGACTTTGCAGCTAATTCTAAAAATTTTTCAGCTTTTTGTTCAATTTTCCATTGTTGAATCTTTTTAGTTCTTTGATCTTCCCTAATTCTTTTTAATGAAGCATCAACATGACCCCTTTTAGGGTTAACTCTAAGAACACGGCAAACAATTTTCTGGTTTTCTTTAACATAATCCCTAATATTTTTAACCCAACCAGATGAAACTTCTGAAATATGAATAAAAGCTTCTTTACCTTTGTATTCTTCAAGTTTTGCAAAAGCGCCATAATTCAAAACTTTATAAACTGTTCCAACAATAAGTTCTCCTTCACTTGGCCACTGTTGACTTTTTCTTACCATTTAATCACCAAATAATAAAGTTAACTTAAAACTTGATCGATATGAGCCATAATTTTACCTTTTGCTCCTTTAGATTTCATAATAGTTTTTCCACATATTATGCATTTAACATCAGAAGCAGCACGGTCAAAAATTACTTGTTCATTATCACAATCTAAACATTTTACTTTTAAAAAATTTCCTCTACCTTTACTAGTCATAATAACACCTATTTAGCTACAAATTCAGGTTTTCCTACTCTAAATGAATCTTTTATGTGAGATTTCCCACATTCTTTACATTTATATCTTAAATCCAATTTTTTAACAGGTTTATTTCCTGCAGGTAAAGGTCTTGGATAACCTCTGTAACCAGCAGTTACTCTTCTAAACTGTCTTTGTCCCCATTTCAATTCGCTAGCTTTTCTTTTTTTAGCAGTATGTAACTCATGAATTTGATGAGATTTACAATACGGACAATATGTTCTTTTTTCCTTTGGCATTTTCATTTTTACACCTTCATACATTATAAACGATTATTATAAATCTATTTAAACTGATAACTATCTTTACAAATTAAATCTTTAAAAAAAGTATTTTTTTAAAAAATATAAGAGATTAAACTTTATTGTAACAGTTAAAGTTTACACAAAGCACAAACCAAAATATTAGAAATAATATTTTTCGCTACCATAAATAGATACAATAATAAAATATGTTTTTAATATATATTTAAAGTTAATGGGAAAAATTAAATTTTTACAAATCTTGCTTTTTTATATCTTGTAAAAACTTTAGCATTTTCATTTGGGATAGTGACAATATCCTGAGGTCTGAAAGGACCATAAACTTTTTCATCTACTCCAACAATTGGATCGATATCATCAAAAATTAATATAGTTTCATTTTTAGATTTTTTAGAGCTAGAACCTGTATCAAACTGATTATCAATGTCTTGATATATATTAGAAATATTTTCAGAAGAGATGTCCTCTTTTTTTGATTTATTAATCTGTTTTTCAACTGGTTCTCTTTTTTCATCATTAATAATTTTAGCTTTAGAAACCTTTTCTAGATTTTCTAAAATAAGATCTTTTTCAATAGCTTTAGATTTATTAATTTTTGTTTTAGTTTCTTTATCTGAAATATTATTTTCTTTTTTATTAGATTTAATATCTGATTTTATGATAGTTTTTTGATTATTATCTTTAGAAACATCAGCTATTAAATCATCTTCACTAAGTTTATATAAAGAAATATTAGTTCTATGACCTTTTAATGAATCAATTAAAGAAAAATAGAATTTTTCCTCTTCAGGAGTTAGGTTAATAGGAGTAGTATCTAATAAATCAAACTTAGGTTTTCCAGTAAATAAATGAAAAGATCGATGAATGTTTATAACTGCTGCATCAGTGATTTTGTACTCTCTTCTTTCACAAATTTCAGTTGCAACCATTTGACTTTCTTTAAGTAAATTATATTCATTTGAAAAAGGATCACTACTAGCACTTTTCCTTAATTTATCTAAATAATCATGAATACTTTTATAAAAATCTTCGTCAACACGTGCTAATGTGCTTTTATTTCGTTCTTTTTTTTGAATTTCACGTAAAAACTTATAAAATTTATCCACTTAATACCATCTCTTAAAAAAAAAAATAAAAAAAATTGATGAATTAATCATCAGTTTCGATTCTTGGAGCAAGTAAGAAACTAAGTTCCCCATCCTCTGAAATCATTTTAAGAGTTAAATTCAAAGGCATATCATCTCCAAGTTTAATAATAGCTATGTCTGAAAATTTATCTGCTTTAAGCATTTGTCTAATTTTTTCAAGTGAAAATAATGAACTAGCTTCTGTGTCAATTTTTTCACCATGAATATATTCTACACTAGCATCACCAAAGTCTCCTTCAGCATTAGCAGTAAATTTTTCACTATCCACTTTTAAAGATATTTTTTCTGAGAATATTTCAATATCATTAATAGAATCTTTTAAAAGTGAAAATGGAACTTCAAATTTAGTTGGGTGTTCAATATCAGGAGGAGTTGGATTTTCATACTCCATATCAATTAAGCGTATTTTGAATTGCCTTTTAGCTTCACCCTCAAAAGTAATAATAAAATTACCTTCCTCTAAAGACATTATAACTCTATCATCAGATTTAGAACGTTTTAAAACCTTCATTAACTCATCAGTATCAATGTTAATCTTCTCAGGTTCATCGCAAACATATTCATCAAATAAACTTAATTTAAGCTCTAAATGTACAAATGTTATATGACTACGATCTAAGGCATCTAATCGCATACCTTCACTATCAGTTTGGATTTGTACTTCATCAACAATAGATGAAATAGCATCAAAACTACTTTTTAATATATTAGAATCACTTAATTCAGCTTTAAACATTTAAAATCCTCTAAAATTATATATTGGAATTTAATTAAATCAATAAACTATATTGTACTATTACCAATCCTTAATAATTGAATAAATACAATATTAAATTATACTAATATTTTTAGATTTCATTATTTATAAAGTTATATCGATTTAAAAAAAGAAATTTTTTAAAATTCATTTAATGTTAATTCTAATAGCTAAAGAAAAGATTTATGATTAATATTAAACATAATATATAATAGATAAAATGAAAGATTATTTAAAAGAAGAAATTATAAACTTTGTTGAAAAAACAGATATTAATTCTTTTAGTGAAAATCCTTTTAGAAAACCAATAATAAAATTTAAATCAGCTAATGATCCGATGTTTAATGATTTAAAAGAAGTTATTGGAGATTTTCACTTTACTCCAAAAGAAGCTTTTGAATATTATTTTGGTGAAAATACTTTTGAAGATGGTACAGTAATAGCTATTGCATTACCATACAGTAATAATGTTCTTGGTAATAAAAAAGGAATACCTTCTAAAAAGCTATCATTAATTGCACCTGTTTTAAAAGATTTATCTAATTATATTATAAAACTTTTAAATTCCAAAGGATACAAAGCTATCGATCCATCTAGTGAAGATTTTTTTAAGATTTCAACTACAAAAGATATTTACTCAAATTGGTCACAAAGACACATTGCATATATTTCTGGACTTGGAACTTTTAGTTTAACTGGTGGTTTAATTACAGATTCTGGAAAATCTGTTTTGATTTTAACATTAGTTACTGATTTGCTTGTCAAGGAAGATAAAAGACAATATTCTTCTTTAAATGAATATTGTTTATATGATTCTAAAGGAAGCTGTGGAAAATGTATTGAAAGATGTAAATATGGTGCAATTTCAAGTAATGGTGTTGATAAAAACAAGTGTTTAGATATGTCTTTTGATACAGAAGCAAGTGATTTACAAGCTGAAATTGATTCTAATTATGGTTGTGGTCTTTGTTTAATTGATGTTCCTTGTGAAAATGAAAAACCAGTACCAAAATAATTTAAATTTACTTTTTAAAAGAAAAACTTATTATAGCAGTTGAAATATTTGAATCTAAATTAAATTTATAGTGTTTTTTTATATAAGAATCAGAATTAGTAGATGGTTCTGATATATAAGCTTTAGAAATTTCACGAAATTGTAATAAATCATTATATTCACCACCAGGCAAAACAAAATATTCTCCATTTAAGAAAGGAGCATTACCTTTTAATTTTTTCTTAAACAATACAAAATCATCACTTAAAAACTCATAAAGAGATTCATCACAATATTTTTCAATATCTTCTGAATTAGATAAATGTTTACCAACAATATTTCTCTCATCATCAATAAGTAAGACTTCTGATTCACCAGGAATTTTAAAACTTTCGTCTATAAATAAAACAAAATGAAGATCTTCTAAAAAACATTTTTTAAAACCTTCATTAACAACAGGAACTATTTCTTTAGTTCTTTCCTCTTCTAAATCAAATAAATCCACCATATTATCTTCATTAAATTCTTTTACATCCATGACCCCCTCTGTTTCTTTTAAAAAATTTATAATTTTTTGTATAATATTAAAATCCCCATATAATTCAGTTATTACATGCCTCTTTCATAGATTTTACATAATCCATTATAGGTTTTTTAGCATTTTCACCATAATCAGCAATAATTTTAACAATAGCACTTCCAACAATTACCCCATCTGAAACTTTAGCTATTTCACTAGCTTGTTCAGGTGTTGAAATACCAAATCCAACTGCAGTTGGAACATCAGTAACTTTTTTAATTTCTTTAATGATAGTCCCTAAGTCTGTTGTAATTTCAGATCTAACACCTGTTACACCAAGTGATGATACAAGATAAATAAAGCCTGATGCATCACTAGCTATTTTTTGAATTCTTTCATTAGTTGTTGGTGCAATAAGAGATATAACATCGATATTATTGTTTTTAGCTACACCAGATATTTCTTCTTTTTCTTCAAATGGGACATCTGGAGTAATGATTCCATCAACACCATATTCTTTGCATTTAGAAAAGAATTTTCCATAACCATAAAACAAAACAGGATTAATATATGTTAAAAAAACTAAAGGAATATCAGTTTGTTTTCGAACTTCTTTTACTATATCAAAAACATCATCAGTTGTTATTTTATTTTTTAAAGCTTTAATATTAGCTTCTTGAATTATAACACCTTCAGCTCCAGGATCAGAAAAAGGAATACCTATTTCTACTAAGTCACAACCTGCTTCTGCCATAGCTAAAATATATTCTATTGTTTTTTCTTTTGACGGGTCTCCTGCTGTTAAAAAGCCTATAAATGCCTTGCCATTTTTAAATGCATTTGGAATTTTACTCATTTAAATCAACTCCCCTAAATTTTGCAATATCTGAAACATCTTTATCTCCTCTTCCAGATAAACATACAATTATATTATCCTCTTTATCAAACTTATGAGCTATTTTTTTTGCATATGCAATTGCATGTGCACTTTCAATAGCTGGTATAATACCTTCAATCCTAGATAAATATTCAAAAGCTTCTACAGCTTCATCATCAGTGATTGGAACATATTTTGTCCTATCTATGTCATTTAAATAAGCATGTTCTGGACCTATACCTGGATAATCTAATCCTGCAGATATTGAATAGACTGGGGCTATTTGACCGTGATTAGATTGAATAAATATAGATTTCATCCCATGTAAAATTCCAATTCGACCATTTGTCATTGTAGCTGCATTATCTGGAGTATCAACACCTTTTCCTGCACCTTCACAACCAATTAATTCAACTTCTTCATCCTCAAGAAAGTTATAAAAGGAACCTATTGCATTACTTCCACCACCAACACAAGCGATAATTGCTTTAGGTAATCTTCCTTCCTTTTCAAGAATTTGAGTCTTTGCTTCTTTACTTATAACTGATTGAGCATCTCTTACAATCATTGGGAATGGATGAGGGCCTACAGTAGAACCTACAATATAATGAGTATCATCAAATCTACCAACCCATTCTCTAAATGTTTCGTTAACTGCATCTTTTAATGTTTTTGTACCAGTTGTAACTGTATTTACTTTTGCTCCTAATAGTTCCATCCTATATACATTTAAAACTTGTCGTTTAATATCTTCTTCACCCATATATATTTCGCATTCCATTCCAAAAAAGGCTGCTACAGTAGCTGTTGCAACACCATGTTGACCTGCACCAGTTTCAGCAATGAGTCTAGTTTTACCCATTTTTTTTGCAAGTAATCCTTGAACCAAAACATTATTGATTTTATGAGATCCTGTATGATTCAAATCTTCTCTTTTGAAATAAATCTTAGCTCCACCTAAATCCTTAGACATTCTTTCTGCATAATATAAAAGAGAAGGTCTACCTGCATATTCATTTAATAAAGTATTCAACTCCTTTTTAAATTCAGGATCATTTTTAAAAAATTCATATTCTTCTTCTAAGTGAATTATTTCATTCATTAAAGTTTCTGAAATATATCGCCCACCATATTTACCATATCTTCCATTAGCCAATTTTACATCCCCTATTATATTTTTAATTTTATTTTCATCTTTAAATCCATTAGTTTCAACACCACTACTTATATCTACAGCAAAAGGCTTAATTTTGAAAATAGCTTCTTTAATATTATTTTCATTTAAACCTCCAGCTAAAAAGAAAGGTTTGTTAATATTTTGAATTAAATTCCAGTTAAATATTTTTCCACTACCTTTACCACTATCTAATAAATAGTAATCAATATCTTGAAATTCTTCTAAATCAAAGTTATCTTTAATTTCAATAGCTTTTATAATTTTAAGATTTTTTTTGTTTTTTTCAAAAGATTCATTTTTTAATTTTTTAATATATTGATTATTTTCTTCTCCATGTAATTGTACTATCTCAAAAATACCTTTAGAAAAACCTTCAATAATTTTATCTATTTTTTCATCGACAAATATTCCAACAGACAAAATATCATTATTTAATAATGATTTAAGTTTTAAAGCTTTATTAAAATCAATTTTTCTTGGGCTTTTTGCAAAAACAAAGCCAATATAATCAGGTTTAAATTTATTTACTATATTGATATCTTCTTCTCTTTTAAGCCCACAAATTTTAATTTTAGTCACTTTTAAAACCTCTAATTAAATCTTCCTTATTTTCACTTTTCATAAGTGTTTCACCAATTAAAACTCCATCAACACCATTTTTCTTTAAAAGATTTATATCTTCTTTATTTTTAATTCCGCTTTCTGATATACATATCACATCATCTGGAATATATTGATTTAATTTAATAAAAGTATTTAAATCAACATTAAATGTTTTTAAATCCCTGTTATTAACACCGATTATTTCACTACCACAGGATATAGCTATTTCAATTTCCTTTTTACTATGAGTCTCAACTAAAGTAGATAAACCTATTTTTTTAGCTATTTTTATATAATCTCTTAATTTTTTTTCATCTAAAATAGCTACAATTAATAAAATAGCATCTGCACCAATCAATTTAGCTTCATAAATCATATATTCGTCAACAATAAAATCTTTCCTAATGATAGGAATTTTAACATTCTTAGAAATTTTTTCAAGATATGAATCATTTCCTTTGAAAAAATAAGGTTCTGTTAATACTGAAATTGCATCCACTTCAGCATCTTCATATTCTTTTGCAATAGCTAAATAATTAAAATCTGAATCAATAATACCCTTAGAAGGTGATGCCTTTTTAATTTCTGCAATTATAGATAGTGAATTTTTATTTAATGCTTTTTTAAATGGAAAGTCTTTAGAGTCATTCAATACATTAAGTTCTTTTTTTAAATCTTCAAGTGATTTAATTTTTTTATTATCATCAACTCTTTTAATTGTTTTTTTAACTATATCCTCAATCATAATAATCAACTATTTGAACCTTTAATAAATAAATCTAATTGCTTTCGAGCTTTTCCACTATCAATAAGTTCTTGAGCTAATCTAACACCTTCAAAAAGTGAATCAACTTTACCTGCTATATAAAGTCCTGCAGCTGAATTTAAAACAACAGCATCTCTTTTAGGTCCTTTTTTACCATCTAATATAGATAAAGTTATATTTGCATTTTCTTCAGGTATTCCACCAATTAAATCTTCTTTAGAAGAAATATCTAAATTAAAATCTTCAGGAGATATTTCATATTCAATTAATTCATCATTTTTAATTTCACATAATGTGGTTTTATCACTAACAGATATCTCATCTAGTTTATCATTACCATAAACAACCATTGCTGATTTTACACCCAAATTTTTAAGTACTTTAGCAAGAGGAACAACAAGTGATTTATCATATACTCCTAAAACCTGCATAGAAGCACCAGCAGGGTTTGTTAATGGACCTAAAATATTAAAAATTGTAGGGATTGATAATTCTTTACGTATTGGTGCTACATATTTCATAGCTATGTGGTAATTTTGTGCAAATAAAAAACAAATGTTAATTTTCTCTAATAATTCTAAAGATTTCTCAGGAGAAACATTAATATTAACTCCTAATGCTTCTAAAACATCAGCAGCTCCTGATTTACTTGATGCTGACCTATTACCATGTTTTGCAACTGGAACACCTGCTGATGAAATTACAATAGAAGAAGTGGTTGATATATTAAATGAATTTGATCCATCCCCCCCAGTTCCAACAATTTCTAAAACATCAAGATCATTTAGAAGTTTTACACAATGATTTCTCATAGCATCAGCAGAAGCAGTAATTTCTTCAATTGTTTCACCTTTCAAAAATAATGCAGTTAAATAAGAACTCATTTGAACATCACTAGCTTGACCCCTCATAATTTCATCCATGGAATCTTTGGCTAATTTATAAGAAATATTTTCCTTTTTTGCAATTTTTAAAATAGCTTCACTAATATTAGAATCTCTTTTAAAGCTATTTAGAAAATTTAAAATTATTGTTGAACCATCATCTGTTAAAATAGATTCTGGATGAAATTGTAAACCATAAACCAAATCATTTTTATGTTTTACTGCCATGATTTCACCATCATCACTTTTAGCTATTATAGATAAGTTTTTTGGAAGATTGTCTTTATTAACAGACAAAGAATGATATCTTCCAACATCTATGGAATTAGGAAGTGTTTTAAATATTTTATCATTAGTTAAACTAATATTTGATGTTTTACCATGCATTAAAGAATCTGAATAGATGATTTCTCCACCAAAAGCTTCACAAATAGCTTGATGTCCAAGACAAATACCTAAAATAGGAATTTTACCTGAAAAATATCTGACAATATCAATCGAAATACCTGCATTTGAAGGTTTACCTGGACCTGGAGATAATATAATAGCTTCAGGATTTAATTCTTCTATTTCTTCAATTGTAACTTTATCATTTCTAAAAACTTCTATATTTGGATTAAATTCACCAATGATTTGATATAAGTTATAAGAAAAACTATCATAATTATCTATAAGAACGATCATTATTTCAGTCCCCCATTTGCAATTTTTAAAGCAGAAATAACAGCTTGAGCCTTATTTATTGTTTCTTCATACTCAGTTTCAGGAACACTATCTGCTACAATCCCTCCACCTGATCTAATATAAACTTTGTTTTCACGAGCAAAAGCTATTCTAATAGAAATACATGTATCAATATTTCCACTTAAATCAATATATCCAATTGCTCCACCATAAATACCTCTTTTATTATTTTCTAATTCATTTATAATTTCACAAGCTCTAATTTTTGGAGCGCCAGATAAAGTACCTGCTGGTAAAATTGAATCAATAGCTGATAATTCATCTAATCCATCTTTTAAAATTCCTGTAACAGTAGACCCTATATGCATCACATGAGAAAATCTTTCAATTGATAAGTATTTATCAACATGTACAGAACCAATTTCACTTATTTTACCAATATCATTCCTACCTAAATCTACAAGCATATTGTGTTCAGCTAATTCCTTCTCATCAGATAATAATTCTTTTTCTAAATATATATCTTCTTCATCAGTTTGACCTCTTAGTCTTGTTCCTGCAAGAGGAAAATTAAATAATTTCTTATTTTGAAGTTTTACAAGTGTTTCAGGAGATGCACCAGCTATTTCAATATCATCACTTGAAAAATAAAACATATAAGGTGAAGGATTAAGTGTACGTAAAACCCTATAAGTATCTAATAAACTACCACTAATTTCAGCTTCTATCCTATTAGATAAAACAACTTGGAAAATATCTCCTTCTTTAATATAGTTTTTAGCTTTTTCAACCTTTTGACAATATTCTTCTTTTGAAAATAACGATTTAAAATCAGTTTTTAAATTTAAAGGTTCAATATTATCTATTTTTCCATTTTTAATTAAATTAACGATTTCTTTTATTTCATTAGTAGCTAATTCATAGTTTACATCTAAATTGTTAGTTTCAATATTAACTATTATAATAATCTTTTGTTTAAAATTATCAAATGTAATAACTTTATCAAAAAGCATTAAATCAATATCTTTAAAATTATCCTGATTTTGAGCATTTAAACTGAGTGTTGGCTCATTGTATTTTATATAATCATAAGCAAAATATCCTACAAGTCCACCAGTAAATGTAGGTAAATCTGGAAGTTTTGGAGATTTATTCTGCCTAATAATCTCATTAATATAATTTCTAGGATGATTTGATTTTTTATCTACTTCAAAATCTTTTTTAATATCTTCATTTAAATTATTTTTAATATTAACAATACCATTATCACAAGTAAATTCTAATATAGGATCAAAACCTAGAAATGTATATCTTCCCCATTTTTTAGAATCTTCAACACTTTCTAGCATATAACAATGTTTACTAATCTCTTTTAATTTCTTTAAAACTTCAATAGGAGTTACAATATCAGAAAATAATTCATATGCAACTGGAATTCTTTTATAATCCTTATTTGAAGTTATATTTTTAATTTCTTCTAAACTTAATAAAAACATAAGATCCCTTCTATGTATTATTAATTAGTAAATTGCATTATATAAAACTTTGCAGTACATTTTTGTACATTTTATGAAAATTCAAAAAAAAATATTAAAATTATTCTGCGACTAAATTAAGCTTTTTAGCAAGAGGATAAATTGTAGATCCCTGTAATAATACAGAAATAATAGTTACAAAGAAAACCGTGTTAAAAAGCATAGTTGCACCAGGAACCGAGCTGACAAGAGGATAAAATGCAAATACAATTGGAACAGCCCCTTTAATTCCCGTCCACGATAAAAATATTTTAGATTTAGAATCTATATTAAAAGGAATAAGTGTTGTAAAAACAGCTATAGGCCTAGCTATGAAAATAATAATAACCGCTATTAATAAGCTAATAGCAGCATCAGCTATTAGTTGATTAGGTAAAGTAAATATTCCAAGTAAAATAAACATTACAACCTGCATTAGCCATGCCATACCGTCGAAAAACTTAATTTGAGACCGTTTATATCGAATTAGCTTATTACCAATAATCAATGATGCTAAGAAAACTGCTAAAAATCCATTACCTCCTAAAAATTCAGTAAATGAAAAAGTGAAAACAGCAACACCTATCAAAAGAACAGGATATAATCCATCTACTTCTAATCTAATACGTTTAATCAATTTAGTAAATCCTATACCAAATAAATAACCTAAAATAGAACCAACAACAAATGATTGTAAGAATATTAAAATAGCATCAACAATAGATGTTGATGGATTTAATATCATGAAAATAAAAGTAGTTGTTAAAATATATGCTGTTGGATCATTAGTTGCACTTTCAAGTTCTAGAAGACTATCTAACTTATTTTTAAGTTTTGTATCACTTGATCTAAAAATAGAAAATACAGCCGCTACATCAGTAGAAGATATTGTAGCTGCTACAAGTAAAGATAGTAATAAGTCTACACCAGTAACTAAATGAAATATATATCCAGTAACAAAAGCAGTTATTAAAACTCCTACAGTCGCAAGCGAAATACCTTCTTTTGCAATAGGTCTCATTTCTTTCATTTTAGTTTCCAGCCCACCTGAAAACATTATAATAATCAATGCAAAAATACTTATATATTGCACAATTGTGTAGTTTTCAAGAGTAGGTTGTATAACAGAACCAAAATCAATGACTAAACCTAATAAAAGAAAAACAATCAAAGTAGGAATCCCTATATAAGAAGAAACCTTACTTAACAAAACACTTAATATTAATAACGCACCGAGTCCGAATAATATAAAATTAATTGAGAGAACCATTGTTTTACCACAACATTAAAAAGTTATATTAATATTTTTTTTAGTATGAGTTTCTGACAATCCACATCTTACCACCAAAAACAATAGTAAAATCCTTTATTTAATAATTAAGAAATTTTTTTCTTAAAAAAATTAATTTTGACCAACACTCTGTATATAAAAAGCTTTTTGATACTAATATTATTTAAACATATAAAATACGTTTCGATAACCATTTTATTAAAATATTAATATTTTTTTCTAGCATATAAAAAGCTTTTCGATAACCATTTTATTAAAATATTAATATATATTAATATTTTTTTTCTAGTATATAAAAAGCTTTTCGATAACCATTTTATTAAAATATTGAAATTAAACTAAATTAAATTTTATTTTCACTAAATTTATTGATATTTGAAATCTATTTCATCATTTTAAAGATGAAAATTCTTTTTTAATAGAGATTGCTAAAAAACAGGCCGATATAATAGCCAATATAGAAAAAATAACAATTATAAGAATATTTGTAAAAATTAAATTATTATAATCAATAATAACAATCGTTTCTGCAAATAAATTATTTAAAAAGTGTGCAAAAATAGGAACTAAAATATTTTGAGATTTAACATACAAAATACACATACAAATTCCAAAAACTATTGCAGAGATAATTCCTCCAAAATTATGTACAATACCAAATAAAATAGAAGTAATTAAAATAGCTGTAGTAATTTTAAAAACTATATGTAGCCTTTGAAGGAATATTCCTCTAAATAATAGCTCTTCAAAAATAGGGGCAACTACAACAGATGATAATAAACTAATACCTAATATAGAACTATCAAAAATATAAGCTAATTCTCCAGATAAAAATGATTGTTCTAAAAAATGAGTTATAATTAACATCCCATATGAAAAAAATATATTCAATAAAACTATGATTAAAATTTCTTTAAAAGAAAATTTATCAAATAATGTTTTAGATTTAAATATTAAATCTTCCTTACAATTTCTTAATTTATACACAACAAATAAAATTATCCCAATGTAAACCACTATTTCATCGATAGCAAAATTTAAAAAGGTTTCAATAGCTAAAATAAATAAGTATAATACTAAGAATATTATCAGTATTTCTATAATTTTTATATGAGATAAAGTTTTGTTTATATAATCCATAAAACCCCAATATATTAATAATAAATATTTTTAATTTATCAGATATTTAAATTTTTAAAATAAAATTAAATTTATTAAACTTAAAAATTAAAGTATAATATATAATTAATTTTTATTATTTTATAAATAAAGGAGAGTAAAAATGGCAATACATCCAATCGAGTTTAGATATGGAACTCCAGAAATGAAAAAAATCTGGGAATCTGAAAACAAACTACAAAAAATGTTAGATGTTGAATCTGCTCTTGCACAAGCTGAAGGAGAACTTGGAATTATCCCTAAAGAATATGCAGATGAGATTAAATCAAAGGCTTCTACAAAGTATGTTAAATTAGAACGAGTAAATGAAATAGAAAGTGAAACAAAACATGATATAGCTGCACTGGTTAAAGGACTTGGAGAGCAATGTGATGGTGATGCTGGAGAATATGTACATTTTGGAGCAACTTCTAATGATGTAGTAGATAGTTCTAATTCATTATTACTTAAAGAATCTATTGAAGTTATTGAAAAAAAAATAGAAGAGCTTGCAAAAGTTTTACTAAAATTAACAAAAGAAAATAAAGATAAAGTAGCTATTGGAAGAACACATGGTCAACATGCACTACCAACAACATATGGCATGAAATTTGGTATATGGGCTGATGAAATTTATAGACAATATGAAAGACTTCAAAATGCAAAAAAAAATGTTTGTGTTGGAATGATGGATGGTGCAGTTGGGACTACTGCAGCTCTTGGTGAAGATGGTTGGAATATTCATAAAAAAGTATCTGAAATTTTAGGATTAAATCCTGCAACAATTACTAATCAAGTTGTTCAAAGAGACAACCATCTAGAATTCATTATGGTTCTTGCAAATATAGCTACTACACTAGATAAAATATCTTTAGAAGTTAGAAATTTACAAAGAACTGAAATAATGGAACTTGGTGAATATTTTGACCCTGAAAAACAAGTTGGTAGTAGTACAATGCCACATAAAATGAATCCGATAACTGCTGAGAGAATAGGTGGAGTTTCAAGAATTATAAAATCATATGTTTTAGCAGCTATGGAAAATAATCCATTATGGCATGAGAGAGATTTAACAAATTCCTCATGTGAGAGAATAATGTTTCCAGAAGCTTGTATATTAACTGATTATATTCTTCAATTAACAATAAAATTAATGAATAATCTAGTCTTCTATGATAATAATATTGAGAAAAATCTTAACTTAACTAATGGTTTAATAATGGCTGAAAGATTAATGGCAGAACTTACAAGAAGTGGAATGGGAAAACAAACTGCATATGGAATCGTTAGAAAAAATGCTATTAAAGCGAACAAAGAAGGAAAGTTATTAAGTGATTTAATATTAGAAGATGATAATGTTAAAAATTTCTTAAATAAAGAAGATGTAGAAAAAATTATGAATCCAAATACTTATATTGGATCTTCTTCTATTATAATTAATGAATTAATTGAAAAATCAGAAAAATGGTTTTAAGGTGATAAAATGTCAGATTTAAAAAATATAAAAGAAATAGAACTTTCTTCATCAACAATAATTGGAAGTGGGATTTTTAAACTATTTGGTGTTCTATTTGCAATTGTTATATTGATTATTGCTGGAATATATGGAGGGATAAATGCAGTTACAGGTTTTATATCTATAGCATGTACAATAATATTTGGAGCAATAATATTCGGTGTGTTTAACACATTTACACAAACTTATTTATACAATTTTTTTTCAAAAAAGTTAAGCCCAATATCTTTTAATATAAAAGACAATAAGACTATTGAAAGGATTTCTGCATTACCTGCAGCTATAATAATCAGTTTGATTTCATTGATTATTTTAGTTATATGTTTTTTAGCTAGTAATTTTATATTGCAAATGCTTTTAACTTCAATTATACAAATAATGATGTTTTCAGGACAAAGTAACTTAGCACTTTTATTATACCAATATTTTAATGTGTTTAGTAATCCACTATCCATTATTTTAGTCCTCATCGGATCATATATCACTATATTTGTAACAGTAGCAATTTCAGCAACATTATACAATGAATTATCAAGTAAAATACTTCAAATAAAAGTGAAATTAAGTTCAGATGGAAATTATACATCTTTAGACTATGTTAAACCTTTAAATTTAGCTATAATATCTGCAATCATTGCATTAATTGTAAGTATAATTTTTGGGATGGTAATTGCATTGTATACAGGATCTTTCTTAATAATAGCTATTAATGGAGTTATAGGTTTTGTTTTTGGATTTATAATAACAAGTTTAATAGCTATTTTTTATAATTACTTGTCTAAATTTGTTGGACCTATAAAAATAAAATTAACTGATTAAAAGTCAGTTAAAATATTCTTTTAAATTTTATTAAAATAATGAGAAAATAAATAATATTTAATTTATATAAAAATATGAGAATATTTTTTAGTTTTCTTATTAAAAAATAAGTTAATTTAAGAAAAAATAATGATATGATTAAAAATTTTTAAATGAAATATAAAAGAAAACCTTTATATACTACATGAAATATATCAATTTATGTTAAAAAGAGAAGGATAATTTTATTATATTATAATCCCCAATATGAAAAATTTTATTTATTCATTGATTATCAAATATTTTATATTATTATTCGACATTAATTAATCAGTTTATTGTAGTCATTCGTAATAATAAAATTAAAATTATTACACCACCCCCTTTACCCAAATAATTACAATAAACGATTGATTATATAAAAAACCTTTAAAAATTTATCCTCTTATTTAATAAAAATTATTGAAATGTTGTATCAAACGGAAAAACACGAAAAATTTACCTTCTCTTTTTACACATTATTTTTCTGTTTTTATTAATTAAACTAATTTATACTTTTTATAGGTGGCACATATCTTTTAAGTGCTAATGATAATGATATAACAGTTACAGAACTTAATGCCATAGCTAAAGCTGCCCATTCAGGCATGAAAACTATTCCAAATGAAGGATATAAAATTCCAGCAGCTACTGGTATTAAAATACCATTATAAGCAAATGCCCAGAAAATATTTTGTTTAATTCTTTTCATTACTTTCTTTGAGAATTGAATTGCTGCAACAACATTCTCTAGATCTCCTTCCATAACAACAATATCTCCACTTTCCATAGCTATATCTGTACCATTTCCCATAGCTACTCCAATATTAGCTTGAGTTAGTGCAGGAGCATCATTAATACCATCTCCAACAAATATAACTTTATTATTTTCATTTTGAATAGACTTTACAATATTCAACTTATCATCAGGCAAAACATTAGCTTCAATGTTATCAATTCCAACTTTAGTTCCAACATCTTTAGCTGTTTTTTCATTATCTCCAGTTAACATGTATGTTTTAGTGTCCATTTTATGTAATTCTTCAATAGTTCTTTTAGAATTATCCTTAATTTTATCGGATAATGTAATAATTCCTTTTATATCATTGTTAATAACTAAAAATATAGTTGTTTTATTTTTATTTACTAAATTTTCAAAATCTTTTAAAACATCTCCATTAATGGATATATTTCTACTTTCTAAAAGAGTTAAATTACCAACTAAAACATCATCTCCATCAACAGATCCATAAATCCCTTTACCAGATAAATTTTCAAATTCATCAACATCAAACATTTTTAAATCCATTTCCCTAGCTTTATTTAAAATAGCTTTAGCTATTGGATGATTAGAATTTTTTTCAAGACTTGCAATATATTTTAATGTTTCTTCATTAGAAAAATCATAAGATAAAATATCATCAACAACAGGTTTCCCCTCTGTAATTGTGCCTGTTTTATCAAAAGCAACAACATTAGCTTTTCCAGTGTTTTCTAAAGCATCACCATCTTTAATCAAAATACCATATTCTGCAGCCCTACCTGTTCCAACTGTAACTGCTGTTGGAGTTGCAAGACCCAATGCACAAGGACATGCAACGACTAAGATAGATATTAAAGTAGTTAATGCAAATAATAAAGTAGAATTTAAAATAAAATACCATGTTAAAAAAGTAACTATAGCTATAACAAAAACTACTGGAATAAAATAGCTAACTGCTGTATTAGCAATTTTTTGAACAGGTGGTCTTGAACTTTGAGCTTTTTCTACTAAAGTAATTATTTGAGATAGTACAGTTTCTTTTCCAATTTTTTTAGCAATAATTTTTAAAACACCATCTTGATTAATAGTTCCTGCAAAAATATTATCTCCTTTTTTAACAGTTCTAGGAATAGGCTCACCATTAATCATAGATTCATCAATATAACTATTTCCTTCAAAAATTTCACCATCAACAGGTATTTTATCTCCTGGCTTTACAATTAAAATGTCATCAATATTAATATCAGAAATAGGTATTGTTTTTTCCTCTAAAACATTATCATTTTCATCTAAAATAAGTAATATGGCATTTTTAGGCTGAAGACCTATTAATTCTTTAATAGCTGTAGAAGTTTTATTTTTAGCTTTTGCTTCTAAATACCTACCAATAAGCAAAAAAGAGGGGAGCATAATAGCTGATTCATAAAACATGAATGTATGATCCAATACAATGTGAAATGTTCCAAGAACACTTGATATAAAAGCAACAACAATACCCATAGAATACATAACATCCATATTAAGATTTTTATGTATTAATCCATTGAATCCTGCTTTTAAAATAGGTAATGACACATAGATAAAAGGAATTATAGAAATTATAAGAGATAGAAGTCCCATTGAAAGTCCAAAAATATCTACATGTACATACATTAGAATCATTAGAATAGCTGAAAAAATAATTCCTACAACAATCCTATTTCTTTTATCTTTTAGGTCTGCTTTATAAATTTCTTCTTCATTTACATCAGATTGTCCTTTGATTCCTAAAACTTTAAATCCTAAAGAATTAATCACTTCCTCCATTTCATCAAGAGTAACATTATCTTTATTATATAAAATTGTAGCAGTATTAGAAGTTAAATCTGCTTGAGCTTTAAATACGCCATTAAGATTCATTAAAGCTTTTTCTACATTTATAACACAAGAAGCACAATGCATACCTTCGATCTGTAATATAATTTCATCAGTTCTAGTTTTAAAACCTAATGATTCAACAGCTTCATTAATTTCATCAAAAGACAGCTTTTTAGAATCCGCTGCTAAGTGTAACTTATTAGTGTTTAAATCAGCACTGACTTTTTCAACACCATCAATTTTTTCAAATTTCTTATTTAAATTTAAAACACAGGAGGCACAATGCATACCTTCAATTGGAACATCCATATCTTTAATTTTAGACATTTTACCATTTTAAATTATTTTTCCATTGAAAAACCTGCGTCCTCCACAGATTCTTCAATATCTCCATTAGAAACTTTATCCTTATCATAATCTAATTTTACAATACCAGTTTCTAAATCTGCTTTAGCATCATCAACACCATCTAATTCTTTTAAAGAATTTTCAACAGCTAAAACACAAGAATTACATTTTAATCCATTAACTTTTATTTCACAATTATCATTTGACATAATAAACACTCCTATAATATTTAATATATAATATATTATTTAACTAAGATAAATATTTTGGCATGTCTAAATAATATATTATTTAACTAAGATAAATATTTTGGCATGTCTAAAAATTATATTTAAATTTCAATAGACATCAAGATTTTTAACAATATCTCCATCTTGTAAAATTAGGTTAATATTATCAGGATTTGTTAAAACTTTTATATTATCTAAAGGATTATCATTAACAAGAATCATATCAGCTATTTTACCATTTTTAATAGATCCTATCTTATCAGCTAAATTCATAAAATTAGCAGCTCCAATAGTACCTGATGAAATAGCTTCATTTTCATCTAATCCCACATTAGTTAATAATTCTAATTCTTTAAGATTATTTCCATGAGAAATAACACCTGAATCAGTCCCTAAAAGAATATTTACACCTACATCATAAGCTAAACTTATATTTTCTTTATGTACTTTAGCTAATTCTTTTACTTGTAATTTCTTTTCTTTTTCTAAAGAAGAACATTTATTTAAAGTATCAATAACTAATAAAGTAGGAACTAAATCAATATCTTTTTCTTTCATTTTTATAGCTGATGATTTATCAATAAAAGTCCCATGTTCAATTGAGTCCATACCTACAGCTATTGCATTATTAATTCCACTTAATCCATGAGCATGAGCTGAAACTTTAAGCCCTTTATTTTTTGCTTCAAATAAAATTGTTTTGAGTTCTTTTTTATTAAATTGAGGAACATCAGGAGAATCATTATCACTTATTATCCCACCTGTAGCCATTACTTTAATAAAATCAGCACGAGCCCTTATTATTTCTCTAGTTTTTTTTAAAACTCCTTCCACACCATCACAAATAGCTTTTGGCATTCCAGGATACAATAATTCCATATCGAAACCAGAATTATAATAATGATCATAATGCCCCCCAGTAATTGATAAAGCAGTAACAGAAATTTGTAATTTTGGAGAAGGGAATAATTTATTATTACTAGCTATTTTAACACCATAATCTGCTAGTCCACAATCTCTAATAGTTGTTACACCAGATTCTAAAGTAAGTCTCATATTATCTAATGCATTATAAAAATGCATAGCTAATGGATTTTTCATATAGTCTACCTTATCAAAACCATTAGCCATAATATGATTATGCATATCAATAAAACCAGGAAGAATATAATTATCATTACCTTCAATAATTTTAACATTATCTGAAGTATTAATTTTAGTTTTAGAAATTTCTTTTATAATATTATCTTTAATAAGAATGTTACAGTTATTTAAAATATCAATATTTGGATTAATTAAATTAATATTATTTATTAATATTTGAGACATAAAAATCCCTTAAATTATAGTAATTTCGCCTTTATCAGCATTAACTTCAACTTCAACACCATTAATTAATTCCTCAGTTGAGGAAGGGGAGTCTACCATAGGAATATTAGACATAATTGCTCCTGTAGCTATAATAGGTTCACCTTTAATACATATTATAGCCTTAGGTGCAGTGTTATTTTTTTTCATTTGGAAAATAACATATGACCCCACAGTTGAACCTTTACCTTCAGGAATAAACAAAATTTTATCTTTAATTGATTTTCCACTTAAATCATGATTTTGATTTATAACAACACCTGTTTCAGAGTCAACTCCACCTAAAAAACTTAAAGGTTCCTGACTAACAATTAATTTTCCTTTTGCTATACCTTTTGAAATAGTTCTACAATTAATCATAATATCCAACTTATAAAAAAGATATAAATTTTAATGAATATATAATTATTTGATTTAAAAATATTACTGTTAAGTTTATTAAATTAATTTTCAGAATTATTATTAATCTAAACAATATTTTAACTTTAATCCTATTTATTATTCCCTTTCAATAATATCATATACTTCTTTACCTAATTCTGTAGCACGATATATTCTTCCTTTTCTTACATCCTCATTAATACATTCAATTAGTTTTTTATTTTTTAGGTCTCTTAATGTTGATGAAACATGATTAGGCCTTAAATTAGATTCTTTAGCAATATCTCTTGGCATTTTTATATCATTCCCAATGCTTTTTAGAACTTTTAAACGATACTTAGAAATTCTCACATATGCCACTAAACTAAGTAAATTTTCTTCTCTCATGTAAATTTATTTAAATGAAATAAAACACTACTTTATATACAAGATATATACAAAATAATTACTAAGTATATACAAATGTCTTTTAATAAATTTAATGTGTGTGGAAAGATGATTAGTGATTTTTATAAAAGTTGCTTTAAATAATAAATATTATTAAACATCCCATTAAATACATTAAAATTAAAAATAGCTATTTAAAAGAAATAAAAATTATATAGTCTTAAGTATCATTCATTATATAGAAGACCCCATGTTCTAGATAGAAATATGGATATAAATGATTCAACAGTGTTTAATAAAATAAAATTTATAATAAAAGCTAAAATAACTCTTATTATTGGAATAAGTGCTAAACCAAAATTCAAAGTCATAAATATAGCTTCAAAACTTAGAGTAATAATTAATCAAATAATATTTGCAAAAATTACTGTGTCTAAAAACTTAAAATAAGTAATTTTATTTAATATTTCTCTAAATTTAAACCCATAAGATAATTTTCCATTATTTTTTATTAGATTATTAACTGCAATTATTTGAAAGAAATATGCACAAATTCCAAGCAAGACCTAAAATAACTATTATTATCCATATAACTAAAATTAAACTATTAGAATTAAAAAATTCATAATTAATAAAAGATGATGAAGAATAACTAATATTAAATATAAATATAGCTGCTATGATTAAGAAAATAGCTAGAATAATAAAATATACCACCTTAACAAGGAAAAATTTAATTCTATCTATAAACATTCCTTTAAATTATCAAAATCAGGTAAAAGATCATATAATTAAATAGTTTTTAAAATAACCCTATAATATCCAAAAACAATAGGGATTAATAAAATTAAAATAGCTATTACCCCAGTTAACATGTTTAAAAAAATAAAAACTAATTAATATATTTTAAAAGAATTTCAAAATAGAATTAATTAAACGACATCAATTTTCATGACTTCTCTTAAAACAGCTGTAGCATATGAACCTTTATTAATAGAAAATTCCGCTAAAACACCCTCATCTGTAGAAATAGCTTTTCCATCCCAAACTTTAAATCTCATCGAACGTCTTAAACCATGACTACCTAAACGTGGCATTTTAGGAACTTCAAAATCTTCTCTTTTTAGATTATAACTATTTAAAATACTTTCTTCCATTTCACCAACTTTTTCACCTGCAAATGGAACTTTTGTACCATATAATGGAGATGTTGGATGAGCTTCAAACTTATCAATTAAATTTTGAAATTCAGCAGGTGTTTTATCACGAATAATCTTCTCATCATTAGCAATTATAATATCCCCTTCAACATAGGTATTGATTCCCATAGCTATTCTTTCACTAACAGCCGCATTAAATAAATATGATTGATAAGCATGAACAAAAATTCTCTGAATTGGTTTAGGAAGAGAATTTAATGCTTTTTTATAAGAATTATCTGTTAATTCACCACGTTTAGAATCTTTAATAAGTTCACGAACCATCATCTTTTCATAACGCATACCTCTAGGCATTTTTTCTAATGATTCTTGAAGTTTACCTTCTTCATAAAGACTTCTAGCTATTTGAGAATCATTACTTTCATCTTGACAAGGATTACCAATATATCTTCTAACAGCTTCTTTTAAATCATTTTGTATTAAAGCTTCACCAACTAAGTGAGTATTTGTTCTTGGTTTTCCAAATCTTTGCCATCCAAAATAATTAGGAACACCAGTGATTTCTAATTGTTTTAAAATATTATTAGCATTAACAGTAGCCTCTTCAATATCATCAATATCTTTTATTAAGATTTTAAATTTATTTCCTTTAAGTTGACCCATTCTTAACTTTTTTCTCCCCCTTGTGATTTTTAAGAATTCAGTTTTATAAACATCATTTTTAAGATTATTTATTTCTTCAAATTGTTTTTCTGAATCCATATTAGCAATACATATCCATTGACGAGTAATAGCTTTTTTATCTTTCATTCCAGCAAAACCCATTCTTTTCCTATCAATATGTAAATCTCTTGAAATATCTAAAAGAACATCAAAAGTAGTTCTGCCAATCTTTTCAATCCAAATCCAAATATTTGGTCCTTCACCTTCAGGGCATGTTTCAGGAATTTCTTCAACATAAAAATCTTCATAACGATTTCTAATAGTTCCCCCAATTCCTTTATCATTAGTTACATAATTTTTAGCATTTAACATAATATCATAAAAAATAAATTTAAAAAAGTTAATTAAATGCCCTAGCCGGGATTTGAACCCGGGGAATAGGATCCGCAGTCCTACGTGTTATCCAAACTACACCACCAGGGCTAATGTAAAAAAGTTATAAATAAAACATTTATTTAAAATTCTATTAACAATAATAATTTTTAATCTTTTAGTATTTAAGCTTTTAATTTACCAAATATATAAAACAAAGGAATAATCACCTATATTTCGAATAGCTACAGAGATATTTTGAGCATCATTAATATTTCCTGATTGTAAAATTGGATAACTTTTTAAATAATTAGTTTCAGTAAATAAAAAATTAGATTCTATCTGTAAATCATTAAAAGATTCATTAATTAAACATGATACTTCATCTATTGATTTTTTTGAATTATTATTATTTTTTAAAATATTTTCTGATTTTTCTAAAATAGATTTATCTTCAAAATTAATTTTATTAGACAATAATTCCATATAATCCTGACTATCTTTAAAATCATTTGTATATCCTGAATAATCATGTTGGAAGTCTATCATATAGTTAAACAATAAAAATACAATAAATATTAAAGTAATTGCAAAGATTCCATCAATTATAGAAAAAATTCCTTTTTCATTATTTTTAAGCATAGATATGAATTAATTTAAAAACAAATAAAAATTTATTAAGTGTTAATTTTCAAGTATGTGTTTTATCACTTTTTCTTTTTTAGAAATAGCTTTTTGAGAAGCAATTTCAACCTTTTCTTTCATTATTTCAAAGTCTTCTGGAGTAGTATCTCCAACAACCTTTTTAATTTTTGTATATGCTGCTTCTCTAAATAATGGTAAAAATTTTTGAGACTTACCCTCCTCATCAATAATACGAGCTCCATCACCATTATCAACTTTTCCAACTTCAGTTATATTAACACCTGAAGAAGATATTACTTTTTTTACATCGTTAACAAGTTCTAGTGGAACAATTAACATTAATGAATCTATAGAAACACCTAATGGATCAATATCTAATGATTTTAACATGTTGAAAACATTATGAGCTACCATTTCTTCAATTTTCTCTTTATAAAATTCTAAACCAAGACCAGTAGTACTAGCTATTTCATGGGCATCACCACGAATACCACCATTAGTTACATCAGTCATTGCATGAATATCTTTAACTAAGTCTGAATTAAAAAGAGCATTAGATGCTTTAATAAAATCAACATCCATTGTATCCCAAACAACATCAAAAAATCCATTATATAAAGCAGTAGTTGTTATTGTTCCACCACCTGACCCTTCAGTCATCAAAATTACATCTCCAGGACTAGCACCTTTTCTTGCTGTGGGAGGATAATTAGAAACACCAACACTACCTACTGCAGAAACAAGTCTATCTCCAAGTACCATGTCCCCACCAACACGTAATGTACTACCAGCAACAATTGGAACATCAACAAGTTCTGAAACAGCAGCAACACCTGCAGTAAAATCAAATAATTTACCCACATCCCCATCATCTGCAAGATGAAGATCGCTTAAAATAGCTATTGGCTCTGAACCCATTACACAAACATCACGAAGTGTAGCTCTTGCAACATGAAATCCTCCAAGAAACGGATATTCACTTAAACGAGAATGAATCCCATCAACTGCTGTAGTTACATAAACTTCATCATTAGGAGACTTAACCTTAACAACTCCTCCATCATCTTGTTCTGTAGGGTTAACAAGAGAAGAAGTATTAGTACTTGCAACAATTTCAGCTATTTTTCTATGAGTAAAAAAATCCCCTGCACCACGAGATCCAACACCCATCTCTCCCATTGATACATTAGATTTAGGAACAGAAATAATATCTTTTAAAAATTCATCATCAATATTAGACAAGTTTAAAGTAGTTTCAACTTCATCAATAACAGCTTTAGCCATTAAAATAGATTCATCCTCATTTAAATTTTTATATTCTCGGATTCTACTAGACAATATATCCTCTAAATTAATTTTATTAATATCACCATTAATTTTATCCCTTACAAATCCTTCTAAATCCATTTTAACACCTATATTTTAATATTTTAAATTAACAAAATTTTTTAATATTTTAAGTCCTTGTAATCCACTTTTCTCTGGATGGAACTGAGTTGAAAATAAATTATTTTCTGAAAGTGCAGATACAATTTTAACACCATAATCACAATATCCTGCAATTATATTTTCATCATCAGGAACAACATGGTAAGAATGAATAAAATAAAAAAAATCATTATTTAATCCATTTAAAATTTGAGAATTATTATAAATTTTTAACTGATTCCAACCCATATGAGGAATTTTTCTTCCATCAGGTATTTTTTCAACATGTCCTTTAAACAAATCTAATCCATTTACATCTGGAGCTTCATCACTAGAAGACATTAATACCTGTTGACCTAAACAGATTCCAAGAAATGGTTTATCATCATTTACATGTTCAACAATAAGTTCTTTAAATGGTTCTATATTTTCCATTGCTTTTCCAAAAGCTCCAACACCAGGCAAAACTAAAAATTCTGCTGATGCAATTTTTTCAATATCTCTTGTGATTTCAGATTCAGTACCTATTTTTTTAAATCCATTGGAAATACTTTTCAAATTTCCACTTTTATAATCAATAATAGTTACCATTTAAACACTAATCCTGCCAATCAATAGCTGATCTAATCATTAATCCAAAATCTGAATCAACAATAGAATCCGTACCTAAAGTCTTTGAATGAGCATCCACTTCAGCTACAACATGATCATAATCAAGATTTCTTAAAGGTTCTACAAGTCGAGGACCATCAGTAACAGCAATAGATTCTACATCAAAATCTTCAATATGGAATGCATGAGGAACACCACAAACAACAATTAAATCAACGGAATGGTTTTTTAAATATTCTTCCCCTTTAAGTGCACTTGTAGGATATTCATCTAATCCACCAGTAATGTAATCAATAACTACTCCTTTATCATTTAATTCGTTTTTGATGTTATTTGCATGTTTTTTGATTCTTGAAAGTCCAATGTTATCATCTAAATTAGCTAAAATAATTGGTTTATTATTAGGATTAATCAATTTATAATCAAAATTTAAAATATCAGCAAACAAATAAGATGTTTCTTTTTTAGAATTTAAAAGAAAAGCTACTTTTTTATCATCTTTAATAGCTTGAATAATAATTTTAGCTATTTTTTCTTTACTATCTCCGAAGTTTGGTTTAATATATTTTCCTTGAGCCATTCCTCTTGTTTTTTCTATTTCTGTAGCTAATTTTAACATTTTACTTTGGCGATTCACTTCATTTTCATTAATAATACCTTTATTAAGAGCAGATTCTAAAACAAGAATAGCTCCTTCAGTATTATCCCCTTCACCAAAACCACCATGAGATTCAACTGGAAGAACTGTGCAATCTAAATCAACATTTTCAATAGCACTTTTTAAATCCTCTCCAATAATCATACTAGCACATGTTCCAACAATACCTATTAATTTTGGGCTAAACATCTCATAAGCTTTTTTTAGTGTTTTTTCTAATTTTTCTCCAGCTCCTAAAATAAAATCATTTTCAGCCATAGATGTTGTTAAAACCCTAACACCATCACCTTCAAGAAGCCTTGCAGTTCTAAAACAACACCCCTGAGGGCCATGCATAATTATTACATCTGCATCCATATCTCTTAAAGTATATAAAGATGCAGCTATTGGACTTGGTCTTGGATGCATTTAATCACCTTAACTAGTAATAATACTAATAATATCCCCATTTTCAAGTTCATAATCACTTGATACCCTCATATTCTTACGACCATCTACAGCATGTAAAAATTTCTCACCAATATCTGTATGAATTACATAAGCAAGTTCTCGAGGAATAGAGCCTTTTTTAATTAAAATTGCATCTGGTAGAATATTTCCTTTTTGATCTGTAAATTTATGTTCATCTTCTACAGGATAAACAACGATCATATCTAATAATTCAAAAATAGCTTGGTTTAATGCAGTTTGAACACCTGTTCCACCATATCTCTTTAAAATATTTTCATTGATATACTTTAAAGCATTAGCTTGACCTTTAGATAATTTATCTTCTTGTAATATTTTAAAATTAGAGTTTCCTGGAATATATTCAATTAAACCAGATTCATTAGCTTTAATAAGAGCAATTTCAGATTCAGCAGAAGTTGGAATGACATTCGGATATTTTTCTTTAATTCTTTTAATATTTTCATCAGCACTTGGAAGATCTGATTTATTTGCTACAATTAACATTGGTTTAGCTATTTTTAAAATATTCCTTGTAAGTTCAATTAAATCATTATCATCCCATTTAGTAAAATCAGATTCAATATTTCGTTTAGCTTCAACAATGTCTTCTAAAGATATTCCAGTACCAGAAAGTTGTTCATAAAGAACTTTTGAAACATCTAATTTTTCAGCCCCAATTTTACGAATGAGCCTATCCCAATTATTGTTTATGATTCCATATAACCACATGACGATTTCGTTTTCCATAAACTCTAAATCTTCTAAGGGATCATGTTCTCCTTCACCAACAGGATTACCTTCTGCATCAGTAGATCCTGAAGCGTCAATAACATGAATTAAAATTTTTGCTTGCATTAAATCATCTAAAAATTTATTACCCAATCCTTTTCCTTCATGTGCACCAGGTACTAAACCTGCAACATCAATCAATTCTATAGGAATTAATCTTTTCCCATCTACACAATCAGAATTTTGAGGATTACATTTTAAGTCTAATTCTTTACAAGGACATTCACTTACTACATAACCAATAGCTTTATTAGCATCTATAGTAGTAAATGGGTAATTAGCCATCTCAACAGAAGATGATGTGGCTGAATTAAAAAATGATGATTTCCCAACGTTTGGTTTTCCAGTAACAGCAATTTGAAGCATGATAATCACTAAATATTTTTACATATTTATTTTAATTTTTGATTTATTTAATATTATTTAAAAAATATATTTATTTTTAAGTTTTAAAATTTACAAAAAATAATTATTTTAATCTAAATACATTAAAAAATTTATAATATCAGCGAATATAAAGAGTTTTTATACACTAAGTTTTAATAAAATTTTTTTTAAGTTTTTCCCAAAATAAAATCTCTTCCCCACATCCAGAAGCAATAATATAATCAGCATTAGAAAGATTAACTAATTCATAAACTTTTTTTATTCTATCATCAAGATTTTTATAACTTATAGGATAAAATTCTGCATTAAAATCTTTATTAATAAGCTCATAATATTCTTTACCCATAGTTACTGAATTTCTTCCAGGAAGAACATATATCTTTGATGGATTAATAGATTTTAAAGAACTTAAATGATCTTCAAAAATTTCTTCTTCATTTTCATCAGGAGTAGTGTAAATATATTCTATATTTAAATCTTGTCTTTTCCTTGAATCCTGAAGAATATAAGATTCTAAAAACTCAGTGTTTGCTTTTAAAGCATTACCATTATCCCCCTGGCCAATGCCTAAAACTTTATTTTCATAATTCAAAACTTCAAATCTTCCAGGAGGCAAAATAGAATTATTTAATCCCTTAAATACTTTATTTACAATATATTCAATATTTTCAGGGGCTGAAGTAAAAGATGCATAGGTAGCTATTGCAGCAAGCCCATTATATAAATTATATAATCCTAATGGGGGAAAAGTACAATCAAATTCAAATTCAAATGATTTTTCAAGGAAATAATTATAAGGATTTCCTTTAATTGTAAAAAGCCATTTATCAGGATGAAAATCTACATCTGTAATTTTTATATTAAGTTCTGGTCTTTTAAATCCACATTCACATTCATAAGTGCCACTACCACACATAAACAATTTTTTAAAAACAATTAACTTAGAACAATGAGGACAGTAAATATCCATACAATCGTCAGTGTCAATTTGTTAGTTGTTTTTTATGGAGTTTCCCCAGCGTTGTGAACGGTTGTAGATTTGGTTCATGAATCCTATTCCTGTTTTGTATTTATTTTTATCTGCTTTGGGCATTGTATTACCAATATAATTTTCAG
>JAHKLT010000072.1 GCA_020854915.1 Methanobacteriaceae archaeon
ATTCTGGTTTAAAAGACTCTAAATTAAAAATTATTAATAATAAAAGTGTACTTTTATGAAATATCATTTGTACACTATCAAACAATATAAAATAAGCATTGTATATCCTCAGAAAAAATTAAATTATCGGACACCTTGTTATATAATATATATTTATATTAATGGAGGTAAAAATATGGCAAATGCAATTCTTGCAGCAATTTTGTCTTTAATCCTTCCAGGATTGGGGCAAATATATGGTGGTCAAGGACTTATGAAAGGTATTGGTTTCATAATTATAGCATTAATATTAAACATTATTAGTGCTAGTACTTACTCAGTCATATGGCTAATATCAATTATATTTACACTTTATGCAATATATGATGCATATGTAAATGTACATTAAAGTTTTTCTTTTTTTATTTTTTATACTTGGTATAAAAATTCTTTAAAATTCATAAATTGTGCTAATGTTTGATCTTGAATAATTTCTGGCATTACAATAGCTACAAAGATTCCACATAAACCAAAAAATATACCTATAGCCCATATCATTCTAACAGCTGTTTTTTCTTTAACAGGTTTTTTTAAAACAAAACGAATTAATGATTTAAAGCCTTGTTCTGGCCTAATAAGTTTACCTTCTTCATTTATTTGTGTTGGTTTATGTTCTTGTCTTTCCATAAGTCCTGCACTGTAAAACTTTAAAGCTGCATCAATAATATTTGGAAGCAAAATAATAAAAGCTATTAATTTAACTCTTCCAATAAAAGCAATTGATATAATAGCTGCACCAATAACTAAAGTACCTGTATCTCCTGGAAAAACTCGAGCTGGATGTTTGTTAAAATAGAAGAATCCAATTAATGATCCAAGCATACTCATACTAATTATTGTAACATCATATTTTCCAAGTAATAAACAAGCAATTGTAAGAGATCCTAATGCAATAATACCTAATCCAGATTCAATCCCATTTAATCCTGCAAGCATATTTGTTAAGTTTGAACCTATAGAAATAGCTATTGGAATAGAAATTAAATATAATAATCCAACATTTGGTGGTGCAACCCATATTAAAGGTAAACCTGCTAAAAATAATAAAACTAATTTTTCTTTTGATGATAAGACAAGTAAATCATCAACTATTCCTATGATTCCAACAAGAAGTATTATAATTAATACAATAGATAGCTCTAAAATTAATATTTGGTGAAAATAAATTCCAATAAAAATACCTATAATAAATCCAAATAAGATTCCAATACCACCCATTTCTGCGACAATAGGCTTTAATACTTTATGAATATCTTTTCCTACTATTTCAGCATTTTCAAGTTTTCTTATAAGTCTTGGCATAGAAATCCAAGTAACAGAAAAAGAAAGTATACCACAAATAGCAGCTATTAAATATAAAGGTAAAGATTGATCAAATAAAAACATATAACTATATTTGTATTTTTATTAAATAAATTTATCTATAAACTTATGACTTAACGACCATTAAGAATATAGTAAACAGTTCGAATAGGTATGTTTAATTTAGAAGATATTTCTTTTGGGTTTTTTCCATCATCTTTCATGGATTTTACAATTAATTTAGTGTTTTCATCATACTTTCTTTTATAATTATCAATTTTCACATTATTATGTTTACTTAAAAGATAATATACTCTTTTTATAGGTATCTCTAATTTTTTAGAAATCTCTTTTGGTGTGAGATTTTGCTTAGATAAGTTTAAAATATCTTTTTCTTCTTCAAGATATTTTTCTTTAGCACCTTGATTATATTCAATAGAAACTTCTATTGATAAATCGTTTAAGACTTCTAAATATTTTTTAGGAATTCTATTATACAAACTTTTAGAACAAGTAATTTTTTCAAGATTAGGATATTGATCTATTAGTTCTACAATTTTATGAGAACTTAAAGGGATTGTAATATGTATTTTTTTCATAAAAACACTATTTTTTAATTAGTTCTAGGAATTTTTTTGATTTTTCACTCTTTGGTTTTTTAATAATTTCAATATTATTAATTTCTTTTTTAATTTTAGAAACATTAACATCAAAAGAATTACCTATATTTTCAATATCAATATCTGAATTTAAATTAATTAAAGCAGCACCAAGTGCAGGGTAATTAATTTTCATATTAGAATTTTTTATAAGTTTTTCAAGTTTAAATTTTTCATATAGGATTAAATCCATATTCTCTATTGAAATGATCTTCTCATGAGCTTCATCAGCTAAAACACGAATTACTTTTTTATAAGTTTTTTGAAAAATACTTCTCTGTTGACGATCTAATTCTACTCTAATATATGGAAAAGGACTGGATAATTTTCGTCGTCTATTATTCGAACTAGTTAAATAATATTTAAAAATATCCCATATAATCAATGCTGATGGTAGATTTGTAAAAATTGTTTTTTCAGTATTTTCTTTAATATTTAAATCTCTTTTTAAAACACGATTTAAATTATCAAATTTATCAATATATCCTATACTTTTAAGTTTTTCTTTAATTTTCAATTGTCTCCAATCTTCTAAATCATTTGGATTTTCAAGAAAATCAGGATTTTGACTATTAATTTCATCACATATATGTTCATAATTATTTAAACGTTTAAAATCAGTCAAACGTTTTTTAAAAAAAGAATCTTGAATATTTAAAACTATATTTTCACTATATCTTACATAAGCAAGAGCTAGTGCATTTCTTGCGTGTTTATCATTGATGATGGCAGGTTTAGACCTATGAAAACTTAATCTTTCAATTCTAACATCTTTACCATATTGCCTTCTTACCTCTTCTTCATAGTCATCTAAAAAATCTGAGTCTAGAGAAATATTTTTATGAAGAATGCGATCATTTTTATCTTTATATCTAATACTCATAGATATAGTTTTTACTACACCTCGGCGTTCTTGCTTTAAGATTTTTATTACTTTTTGAAATGCATTTCTTCCCCAATTACTAAGTTTTGTTCTTAAAACCATATAGTTTCCAGAATAAGGTAAATAAGGTAAGATTCCAATTCTATGAGTTCTATCATTATTTATTTTAAAAGAAAATTTAGTGGATTTACAAGAACATCTAGAATCATTATCTTTATATTCATTGATTCTATAAGTTTTATAACAAGATTTACATTTTAAATTACTATACTCTTCTAAATTACCAATAGCTATTTTATGAGAATCAATAGCTGATGATACTCTATCCAAGATGTTTTTCTTAGCAACAGCTTTTGTTCTAAAGTATTGGTTATGACGACTTGATTCTCTTCGCTCTTCAACTGTAACTTCATCAATTACATTAACACCATATTTATTTAAAGATCTAAAAGGAGCAGTATAACCTTGTGAATCCATAATATTTTTCATTTCTTGAAGATGATCTAATCTATCGCATAATCTAAAATAAACTGATTTAAAAGTATCAAAGTTTTCAAGATTTTTAAAATCTAGTTTCTCACTATCTAGATTATTAAGATATTTTTCAGCTTTTGTAATAATAGCTGATTCTTCCATTAAATCACCTAAAAATGATTTATTTTATTCTTTCACCAATTTTACATTCATCTGGACTTAGAAGTGCAACACTGTCATCAGTTGCAAGAATCATTCCTTGAGATTCTGTACCAAATAACTTAGCAGGCTCAAGGTTAACAATAACAGCTACCTTCTTAGAAATCAATTCATCAATTTCATAATTTTGGGCTATACCTGCAACAACTTGTATTACTTTTTCTCCAATATCAACTTGAAGTTTTAATAGTTTATCAGATTTTTTAATTTTTTCAGCTTCTTTAATTTGTCCAATTCTAATATCTACTTTTCCAAATTCATCAATAGAAATTAATTCACTCATATTATCACTTTTTAAATTTTCATATAATTTTTCTTTTTCTTTTTCAATAATTTCTTCATCAATTTTTTTAAATAAAGGTTTAGGTTTGGAAATTTCATGACCAGTAGCTAATAAAACACTTGCATCTTTCCATTCATTAGAAGTTTTTAAATTCATTATCTTAGCTATTTCATCTGCCTTATTTGGAATATATGGTTTTAAACAAATAGCTAAAATTTTAGATAATTGATTAGAAAGATAAATACAATTAGCTGCTTTTTCTGGGTCTTCTTTAACAGCTTTCCAAGGTTCTTGATCATTAAAATATTTGTTACCTTTTTTAGCTATTTTAAATATTTCAATTAAAGCTTCCCTAAATTTAAAATCAGAAATTAAATCTCCAACTTTACTTGGAACTTTATCCATAGCTATTTCAAATTCTTTATCTTCTTTAGAAGGGTTTGTATAATCTGGAATTTTAGATTCAAAATATTTACTTGTAAAAGTAAAAGTTCTATGTAAGAAGTTACCTAATACATCAGCAAGTTCATCATTTACTCGTCTTCCAAAATCATCCCATGAAAAATCAGTGTCTTTATTTAAAGGAGCATTAATTGTTAAATAATATCTAAGTAAATCTGAATCAAAATCTTTTATAAAATCATTTATCCAAATAACCCAATTTTTACTTGTAGACATTTTTTCTCCTTCTAAAGATAAAAATTCTCCAGCAAAAATATTATCTGGAAGTTTACATCCATAACCTTTTAAAAGAGCTGGCCAGAAGATAGAATGATGATAAATAATATCTTTACCAATGAAATGAATTGCATAATCATTCCAATAATCTTCCCATTTCTCATTAGATTTCTTAGACCATTGAGAGGCAGAAGAGATGTATCCTAAAAATGCTTCACCCCAAACATAAATAACCTTGCCTTTTGCTTCATCTAATGGAACTGGAACACCCCAATCCATATTTCGTGTTAAAATCCAATCATCCAAACCATCTTTTAACCAATTTCCAGCATAATTTTTAACATTAGCTGGTAAATTATTATTAGATGAAATATACTCTTCAATATCTTTTTGAAATTTACTTAAAGCAAAAAAATACTGATAAGTATCTTTTATTACAGGAGTATTTGAACAATTTAAACATTTTGGATTATCTAGTTCAGTTGGTTCTAAATGTCTACCACATGCTTCACAATGATCTCCTCTTGCATCAGCACCACAAAAAGAACAAGTTCCTTCAACATACCTATCAGGTAAAAATTTAGAACATTCCTCACAATATAACTGTTGGATATTTTTTTTATAGATTAAATCTTTATTATACAAATCTAGGAAAAAATCTTGAGCTATTTTATAGTGAGCTTCATCACTAGTACGAGTAAAACTATCTAGGGAAATATCACATGATTCAATATCACGAACAATCATATCATGGTATCTTTTAGATATTTCAATAGGTTTTTTATTTTCTTTATCAGCATTTACAGCAATAGGGGTCCCATGCTCATCAGTAGCACAAACAAGTAGAACATCATTGTTAATCATCCTATTATACCTTGCATAAATATCAGCAGGTAAATAAGTAGATCTTAAATGACCTAAATGACAGGGGCCATTAGCATATGGAAGTGCACATGAAATAAATATTTTTGACATTAATGTTTTTCTCCTTACAATAATTAAATAATAATATAATTATGTAATTTTACATATTTAAAAATTAAGATTTATAATTATAATAAAATTTTAATTAAATTATAGATTATTAAGTAAAAATAATATTGTTTACTATGAACTTATTTTTAAATTAAATATAAACAATAATATTCTCAAATCAAATAATTTAAGCAAAAATTAATCAAATAGGTATTTAAAGTAAAAATTGTATTTTAATAAAATTTTTGTAATAAAATAAATCTAAAAATTTTTATTAATTAAAAATAAATGAATAAATATGTATAAAGTTTCTTTTATAAATCCCTTATCAAATGAATCTCAAGAAGTAGTTCGAGAATATGGAGATTTAAATTCTGTTTTTAATGAAAATGAAGAATTAATTAATATAGTTCTTAAAACACAAAATCAAAAGATTTCTAATGAAACTTTAATTCCTAAAAATTTAGGAGAATTAGCTATTAAAAGATTAAATTGGTATATTGAAAAAAGATACAATAAAAACTTTAATAATTCATATTATGAGTACATACTAAATCCAGAAATCAGTAAATGTGATGTATTAGTATTCCACCTACTATCACAAGCAATAGCTATGAAATTTAACATTACATCAAGAGAAACACGTTTATTCATTGAATCACAAGGAAGTTTAGTAGATGATCGTCTATCAAAAATACCACCCCACTTTAGAAGTGAATTTCTTGATAAAGTATTAAACGAAATGACAGATAACATTGAAATCAATTGGAAAACATTGAAAGATACAATAGCTAGTCGTAAATTATCTCTTACTGATTTAATAATTGATAACGGTGAAATTGTTCTTGAAAAAGAGGATTTTTTAGAAAAATATTCTGATGAATTTAAGGATCGATCACCAGAGAGAATGTATGATATTATTATTGGAGATAATGTTAAAGAACTTCTACTTTCAAGAATAATAATGCAAAAAACTGAAGACTATATCAAAAAAATCAAAGATATGTCTTATACTATTGAAATCCATCCATCAATTGAAAAAATTGGAGAAGAACTAGCAAGTATGATTCCTGAAAAAATAAGTAGCTATAATACATCTTATGGATCTGGAATTGGATTATTTGGAGATATGAAAGTTGAAAAATTAATAAGAGAAGCTTTCCCCCCATGTATAAATAATACTATGAATGGTGTATCATCAGGAGGACGTAATGACGCAATAGTCTTACTTTTAACATCATTTTTATCATATGCTAGATTATACCCTAATATTTTTGCATCAGAAGAACTAATGAAAGTATCAGATATTGATAAAGACCTATCTATCACAGAAAATGAAATACTACCTTTAATTTTTGAAGCTGCAGAAAATTGTTCCCCACCACTATTTAGTGATCAACCTCAAGAAAAACTAAATATTATTTCAAAATTAGGTTTTGGACTACATGAAAAAATTAATATTGAAAATGAAGGAGATACAACATGGTATACACCCATGAGTTGTGATAAAATAAAAATACACCTACCACAACTATGTAAACCTGATAAAGACTGTAAAAATATTAATAATCCTTTATCTTGTTATGCTAGAAAGAAAAATAATCTAAAAATAACAAAAAAAGAAGAATAAAGTTTATTCTTCAAATATTCCTTCTTCTCCTTGAACTGCATCATAATACTGATTAATAATTGTACTTTCCCATTTATTATAATTAAAGTATTCATCTTCTTCGAATCTATCAGCTAAAATAGATATTTTACGTGAATCTTCATCAATATCTTCCCTCTTACAAAATTCAGATACAATATCTGGAGTATACTCTGAAGGATCATCACTTTTAAAATCTAAATATTCTTCATACTCCTTACCTGAAAATAAATCTTTTGGATTTACTGGATCTTCTTGAGAATCAATAGAATATAATTCAATAAAAGTAAAACGATCTAATGGTAAATCATTAATATCTAAACCTAAATTTTTAATTTCCCCAGTTGAAATATCCATAATAGTATAACCTGTCCTTTGACATGGAATCCATTTTTCATAAGCTGGTTTAACAATATCTTGAGGACTTAAATCAGTTAAACGTGCTTTAAGCTCTTCTAAATCAATGTAATCATTATCATCATCTAGCATCTTTTCACCTAATTTTAAAATAAGAATTTTTTAATATTAATAATTATTTACAATATGAATTAGAATAATCAAAAATTAAATAAATTTAAATAATATTTAAAAGAAATTATAATTAATTAATATTAATATTTTGTGATATAATGAGTGGAAAGGTAATTTTTATTGGAGCTGGTCCTGGGGACCCAGAACTTTTAACTATGAAAGGGTATAAAGCTATTGAAAAAGCAGATGTAATAATTTATGCAGGATCTTTAGTAAATAAACAAGTATTAGATCATAGAAAAGAAGAAAGTGAAGTTTACAATAGTGCATCACTAGATTTAAATCAAATCATAGAAATAATCGAAGAAGCTATTAAAAATGAGAAACTTGTTGCAAGAGTCCACACAGGAGATCCTTCAATTTATGGAGCTATTGGAGAACAAATTAGAGAACTTAAAAATAGAAACATTGAATACGAAGTTATTCCAGGTGTAAGTTCAGTATTTGGAACTGCATCTGTTTTAGAAGCAGAATTAACATTACCTGAAATCTCTCAAACTGTAATCATTACAAGACCAGAAGGTAGAACTCCAAAACCAGAAGATGAAAGTTTAACAAGTTTAGCAAGTCATCATGCAACAATGTGTATATTCCTTGGAATTGGAATGATTGATAAAGTTGTTGAAGATCTAAGTGAAGAATATGATGAAAATACACCAGTAGCAGTAGTTAGAAAAGCTACATGGGAAGACCAGTTAATCATAAAAGGTACATTAAAAACAATAGCTCAAAAAGTAAAAGACGAAAATATAACAAAAACAGCAATGATTATTGTAGGAGATGTACTTGATCCTGGAGATTTTACACCTTCTAAATTATATGATAAAAATTTTAAACACGAATATAGGTAAAAATTAATCTTCTATTCCCTAAATAACTAATTTAAACACAAATATAGGTAAAAATTAATTTTCTATTTCCTTTTTTATTTTTGAAATAGCTATTTCTTTTTTAGCAGGATAAGCTGCAATTTTAACTTTTAAATGAATACAATTTCCAGAATCAACAATAGTCCATTTTTCATTTATTGCATCTTCTTTTGAAAATCTTAAAAATAAATTGGCATTATCATCCATTTTTTTATCTAAATCTAAAATAAGTTTATCTATTTGATATCTATCTAAATTTTTAAGAGAATTAAAAAATTCTTTTGTAAATCTTTTTTTATCAACTAAACCTGTTAAAATAGTAATATCATCATTAAAAATACCATCTGCTTCTTCTTTTTCAATCCGCGCAGATGGTAAAATATTTAAAAGCCCTTGAATTAATTCATCTTCATTCTCATCTTTATATACAAAGATTCTAAATCTAATATTATGTATCATAAAAACACTGTCTTTTAGTAAATATAATAATTCTATAAATAAGTTTATTTAAACCTTATCAATGATTTATTTTTATATTTATGTTTATAAGAATCTTTGAAGATAGTAATGGTAATAAAATATATAAAATTAGTTATAATTAAAAAAATAAAATAGGAAAAGTAAGTTATTTTCTTCTAGCTTGTTCACTACCTTTTCCTTTAAATCTAAGCCCTCTTCCTTTTGTTCCTGCACTAGTTAAACCTCTTAGAGCTCTGTTAGTGTGTTTTTTAGAACAGATCCAATTAATTCTTTTATCATTTTTAATAGATGGACTTTGTGGGTCTACTAAAATAACTTCATAAAATTTAAATTTACCGTCAGACCATACCCAGTAAGAGTTTAAAACTTCTAAGTTTGGATATTTTTTAGAAACACGTTCTTCAGCTATTCTTTGGATTGATTTAGATGGAGTAATTTTATTTACACCCATTCTTTTTGGTTTACGACCTGCAGTAAAACGAGTTTTTCTTCTTCCACCACGTCTTACTCTTGTTCTTACAACAATAAATCCTTTTTTAGCTCTATAACCTAAGTTTCTAGCACGATCAATTCTAGTCGGTCTATCAATTCTTTGGACAACTTTTTCTCGTCTCCATTTCGGAGCTCTTTCCCACATGAGTTCTCTTACATAAGACTCATCTGGTTTTTTCCATGCTTCTCTAATATATTTATACAAAATTAACACCTCTTGTTCAGCTTAAAGCCACATCCAAGGGAAATATGTCCCTATAAGAGTATTTTTAAAAAAAATCGTTAATATTTTAACGATAATTAAATATTTGTAATAGCTATTTATAAAGGTTATTATTTATTTATATAAGAATTAATTAATTTCATTTTCAAAAAGTTTTACCTCATCAATACTTGGAAAACCATCACTACCAAACTTTTGAATATATTTTGAAGAAATCCAATTAGCTATTTTACAAGATTTTAAAAGAGAATATCCCTTAAGATAAGAATATAAAAATCCAGAATTAAATATATCTCCTGCACCTGTTGTATCTGCAACTTCAGCATCAAATGCTTTTACATCTACAAATCCATCTTTATTCATTGCAAAAACTCCATTAGAACCTTTTTTTACAACAATTATTTCAATCCCATAATCTAAAAGATTTGATGCTATTTCTTTTACAGTTTTTGAATCATCATACAATATTTTTAATTCTTTTTCATTAATTAAAAGAATATTAGTTCTATTTAGAATTTTTTTTAATTCATCTAATCCTTTTTTTACATAGATCGTTCCAGGATCAAAACTTAATACAATATTTTCATCTAATTTATCGATTAGGTCTTTTTGAGCATTAAATGAATCACCAACAAATGAAGTAAAATGAATAATTTTAGATACAGTTATATTTTGAATATTAATTTCATCTATTGAAATATCATCATTAACACCAGAATCAACATATAAAGCTCTATTACCTAATTTATCAACAAAACCTATAACTTTCCCAGTTTCACCCTTTTTTGAATAGATTAAATTATTTGTAAAAACTTCATTATATGCTAAATTTAATTCTAAAACATCCCCATCAGGATCCTCAGATATTTTTCCAATATAAGATGTTTTAATTCCAAGTTTTGATAACCCAATTATTGTATTAGCTGCAGAACCTCCTGGACTTTCATAAAGTGATTTAATATAGCTTTCTTCATCCCTACAGGCAATATCTTCAACATGATAAAGTTTATCTAAGTTTAATGCACCAAATCCTATAACTTCAACATCTAAATCATTACCTAAAATTTTCATTAAATCACCTATAAAATATCTAGCAAGTTATATTTTTTATCTCCTAATTTGCCATTAAAGTTTCCTGCAGAAATTTTTAAAACTCCTTCAATATCACAGATTGTATCAATAGCTGCTTTTATAGAATTTTTCATAGATTCCTCATCAACAGCATTGATAACAATTTCAGGAATATAATTTATATCACCTGGAACTTTAGAAATATCTTCTAACTTTTCTTTTAGAGAAGGACAATAGTAATGATTTGTTGATGGACCAATCCAAGGATAATTAGTTTCAGGTTTTGAAGCTGCAGAACAGATTCCAAAAGGTGCACAAACTCCTTCAGTTGCCATTATTTCATTAAGAGCTATTTTTCCTGCTTTTAAAACAGCTTCTTGAGAATCACACATATACCAAAAATTAGCACCCATTATTCCATTAGAATAAGATAATTTTTCTTCAATTTGAAAATCAGGTACAGCTATTGGAACATTAATCATATCTCGACCATATTTATTTATTTTCCATTCATAACCATCTCCACAATTACCTACTTGTTTTTCCATACTAATATATCCTTCAGGATTATTAGTGTAGTTAAAAACACGTGTAAATGGTTTTACTAAAATATCTTGTCTTACCCTATAAGATAGTTCTAATTCAAATTTTTCAATATTGCGACTTCCAAACCAATACTGAACAATTGCACCATATCGACCATCAGGAGTTTTAGATTTAGGTAAGAATCCTTCAACTCCCCCTTCAACTCTACCAATAACTGCACTAGGAGTAGCTGTAGAGTCATATGCTGCTTGTTTAACAATTTCTTTATTTGGTCCAGTTATTAAAGCTCTAATATATATACCATCAAATGCTTCAAAATATGTATCTTCTACTTTTTTATAATCCATTTTAAAACCTCATCCTAAATTACTAATAGCTTGACCTCTAATTTCTGTTCTAATTTTTTTACTGTTTTTTAAAATAAAATCTAAATTATTCTTATCAATGATTTTAATAATAGGATAATTATAATTGCTAAAAGATTCAAAAAACTTTTGAGTAATCCATAAATCAATATCATAAATGTTAAATAATTCTTTTAAATTATTTTGAGTATTATAATCTTTTATAAACTCCAATACTTTCTTTTTATCAAATTTTGAATAAATATCAGCTATTAATGCTGTTGGTATTGAATTAATAGATACAATAGCTATTTCTGCTTCTTTTAAAGAGTAGATATTTCCATTAAAAGATATAGATATTCCATTATTTTTTCGAGCATAATTTAAAGGCTCACAATCAGTGATACTATCACCAATATAAAATATATTATTTTTATCTATCTTATTATCAGAAATTATTTTTTCAATAGCTAATTGTTTTTCAATACCTCCTACAGTTTTGATTTTAGATAAATATTTATTTATACCCATCTTAGGAATTTGATTGAAAAATATATCATCTAAAACTTTCAAATCTTTATTTTTTTCTGGATCTAAGTTTATAATAATGTTTTTAAATTCTTTAATTTTATTTATTTCATCATTGTTAATTTTAAAAGAATCTAAGTTTAAAAAAGTGTAAAATGTTTTATCAAAAGGAAAATCCATATAATCACAAACAGCACTGATATACTGTCCATAGCTAGTACTTACAATATATGAATTCATAAATCTTTTTATAAAGTTTAGTGAATCTTTTGCATAGCTTATCTCTAAAATATTTTTTTTTGAAAAATTAATCAAATCATCATTAGAAATATTTTCAGCTTTTAAAAAAGGAATAATCAATTTTAAAGTATTGCCTGCATTATAATCTGATTTTTTAATAACATCGACTAAATAATCATCAAATAAACTTAATGTTTTAAATAGTTTATCTCCAGAATCAATAAAATACTCACACATTTCATATGCATTATCATTTAATGTTAAAGGTCCTTCACAATCAGAAATAAATGATTTCTCAAACAAAAATAATCACCATAAAACTTAAAAAATAATTTATATTATTTATTATAAGTTTTCTGATATAAAAAATGTGTTAATATTTTTAAAAAAGAAAATTTTTTTTATTTGATTGAGTGTTGGACAAAAATACCTTTTTCAAGAAAGATGTTTCTTCAAATTTCAAACAAAGGATTAAACTATCGTTTTAAGAAAATGATTTTGAATTTTGGCCGAGCCTCTGATTAAATTAATTTATTTAAAAAATATTTTTACATGTTATGTTTAATATTTAGACTTAATATTTTCTAAATAATAATTATCTACATCACGAGCAGAAATTAAATCTTCAAATACAGATACCGGAACATTAACTGCTTCAAACTTTTCACCATTTTGATAATAAATAATGAGGTTTTGATTTTTAGGTTTATACTCCGCTAATTTAATCAATTTTGAATTTATTATTCTTAATGTCATTATATTTAAGTTGTATTTTTTATTATATAAACTTTTAAATGTTATATATAAAACTTATTAACAATAAAAATTTTAAAATTATTCAAATATTAAAAATAATAGGGTCCTAGATTTTTGGAAAAAATCAAAGGTATTTAATATCTCATTTCACATGTTTAGAATCCATTGAGCATTCATCCTATAAAAGTACAAATTCTATTGCCCTTTTGAGTACAAATTCTAAAATTTAAAGCTCTGATTTTAATAATAAAGAAAATTCACATACTCCAAAATCAGGTGAAAATAGACTTTATGGAAAATGCTTTAAATTAATGTGTATTCATTTTACTAAATATATATGAATTTTAAGACGAAATTCATTTGTACTTTTAGAAAATCAACACAATTCTATCTTAAAACACATCAAACAACCATCAGGCATTCTTATTTTTTTCATAAAAATCTAGAACCTTATAAAAATAATAATATAAGATTTAAAACACCAAGCGATAATTTAATAAGTTATCATAATTTTAATTAATAATTCAAGTTAAAATAATTTTAAAAATAAAAAAAAATATTCATAATAAGATTATAAAATAAATTTAATAGATTATATATCTCTATCAAATTTTTTTACACCTATTACAAAGAATAGTAAAGTAAAACCTAATAATATTAATAGATCTAACCAAACATCACCTAATGTTTGACCTTTTAACATTATTCCCCTCATTGCATCGTTTAAATATGTTAAAGGAAATATATAAGCTATTTTTTGGAATATCCAAGGCATAGTTTCAATAGGATAAAAAACACCTGATATAAACATCATTGGAAATGTAAATGGCATAACCATTTGTGAATAATCTTCTTGGTTTGAAGCTCTTGAAGACACCATAATTCCAAATCCAACAAAGCATAGTGCACCAATCATAAGTACAATAATAGTTGGTAGAATTCCACCTTTTGCAGATGCACCAAATAAAATAATTGCTGCAAACAATAATATTAATGCTCTTATAAATTCTACTGATAATTTTCCAGCTATTTTCCCACCAATAACAGTAGCAACAGTAGTAGGAGTCATGAATAACCTAGCTAGTTCTCCAGTTTCTCTTTCTCCAGCTATTGACGCACCCATTCCCATCATACAAGACATCATTATTGTCATTCCAAGAACTGCTGGTACTAAAAAATCAATGTATTTAATATCGCCATATATTTTATCAATGTCTAAATTAATCATTGATTTAAAGGAATCAATATTAAAACCTTGTGAATTATCCATATTCCCATTTGTAAGAAAACTAGATATTTTTGAACTTTCACCTATTGAAATATTTTGGAAAATAGCTTGAGTAGCAGGTACTAATGTTTGACTAGCCATTTGATCTGAAGAATCTAAGTAAAAATCCACTGTTTTCTCTTCATTAATTTGTTCATCATAATCCGAAGGTAAAATAATCGCTCCTTTGACCTTTCCAGAATCAACTAGATTTTTACCATGATTTATATCACCTGTAATTTCAACAACTTTATAGATTTTATTTGATTCTATAGCATCAATTGTTACATCTGTTAAATCACCTTCACTTTGAGATACTATAACAACTGGTAAATCTGTAAGTTCACCACCCATTCCATAACCAAATAATAAAATCATTATTATAGGAAAAACTAATATTGAAAATAGTCTTGCAGGATGCCTTTTTAAACTTAACCACTCTTTTTTTACCAGCCAAAAGATTTTTTTTCTTTCACTCATTAAAATCACCTATGCTCTAGCATCGTCTTCTGCTTCAGAAGTTACTTTAATAAAAACATCTTCAAGTGATGGTTCTTCAGATGAAAAAGAAGAAATTATTCCTCCATCTTTTATAATTGAACTTGTAATATTATTAATAGCTTTATCTTCAAATTTATCTACCTGGAGTTCCACTCTTCCTTGTTTTGAAATATTCACATCAAAAACAAAGTCAATACTTTTAAGATTATTAATCAATTCATCTGAAATATTTTCTATTAAAAAAGATAATCTCCGATAATTAAATTCTAATTTTTCATTATTATTTTGAATATTAGATAAAGTTTCTTTAATATTACTATAATTTTGTTTTTCCTCATTTAAAAGAATATCTTTTAATCCTCTAGGACTATCATAAGCAACAAGATTACCTGTATTTATTATAGCAACATTATCACATAACCTATCTACTTCATGCATATCATGCGAACATAAAATAATTGTATGGCCACTACTGTTTAAATCTTCCATTAACTCCCATAAAATTCTTTTAGTAGTTGGATCAAGTCCTATTGTAGGTTCATCTAAAAATAAAATTTCAGGTCTATGAACTAAGCTAGCAACCAGAGATGCTTTTTGTTTTTGACCACCAGATAATTGTCCTATTCTTTTATCTTTAGCATAAGTAATATCTACTAAATCCATTAATTCATTAATTCTATCTAATTTATCTTCTTCTTTAACTCCATAAAAATCAGCACATAGCTCTGCATTTTCTAAAACAGTTAAATCTTTATACAAACTAACATGTTGAGGCACCATGCCTAATGTTTCTCTAACTTCATTTGGATTTTTTTGTATATCAAATCTAGATACAGTAGCTGTTCCAGAGCTAGGATATGCTAAACAAGTAAGCATTTTAATAGTTGTTGTTTTTCCAGCCCCATTAGGTCCAAGCATTCCAAAAATAGAATTTTTAGGAATTTTCATAGTTAATGAATTAACTGCAGTGAAATCTCCATATTTTTTTGTTAATTTTTCTGTTTCAATTATATATTTCATTTTATACTCCGTTTAATCAATTATAAATCCCAAATCATTTAAAAATTCTCTCCAAATATCTTTAGAAATTAATTTTTCATTTTTAAATTTAATATGCTTTAATAAACATTCACCTTTTGATGTAGTATTATAAAATTTAACTTTTTTATTATTATTATCCCCCCATTCTCCTAAAATTAAGCCATTACTTTCCATTTCATGTAAAAGAGGATATATTTTACTTGAATTAAATTTTGGAATAATATTTTTTTCAATTAATTCTATGAAAAAATCATCTAATGATTTCATAATCCCATAGCCATGAATTTTTTCTTTATTAATAATCCATAATATTATGACTCTTAAAAAACCATTAGGAAAATGTTTAAAAAACTTTTTGGAATTAAAATTTGAATCTTTAAATTCCTTTACAAATTCATTATCACAATACTCATCTTTTTCCATTATATAATACACCCTATTTTTATATAAAAATTTGAGATATATCAAATTTAGATATATATTTTATTATTAATAAAGATTTCTAAAGAAAATAAAAGAAAAGCTATATAAAATTTAACTTTTAAAGATAAAATCATGAAAAATAAAAAAGTTCTTGTAACAGGAGGATTAGGATTTATTGGATCACATATTGTAGAAGAATTAGTAGAAAATAATGAAATTACAATTATAGACGATGAATCTACTGGAAAAATTGACAATTTAAATTGTATTGAGCATTCGAATATTACTTTAATTAAAGAAAATCTAAATAATCTAGATTTAGATGAAATATTAAAGAATATTGATTATGTATTCCATTTAGCTGCAATGGCAAGTGTTCCATTAAGTGTAGATCAACCTTTAAAATCAACAGAAAATAATCTCAATGCAACAATAAAACTAGCAATATCCTGTAAAAATCAATATATTAAGAAAATCGTGTTTGCTTCATCTTCAGCAGTTTATGGAAACAATATAAACACACCTCTTAAAGAAACAGAACCATTAAATCCAACATCACCTTATGCTGCTTCTAAAGCAAGTTGTGAATTATATCTTAAATCATTTATTGAGAGTTATAATTTAAATTCAGTATCACTCAGATTTTTCAATGTATTTGGACCCAAACAAGATGTTAACTCGCAATATGCTGCAGTCATACCTAATTTTATATATGCATTAATTAATGATAAAGAACCCATAATCTATGGAGATGGTAATCAGACTCGTGACTTTATTTATGTAAAAGATATTGTAAAAGCATGTATATCTGCATGTGAATCTGATTATAACGGAGTAGTAAATGTTGCATCTGGTGAAGAAATAACTATTAATGAACTATTTGAAGCAATACAAAATATTTTAAATTCAAATATTAATCCTAAATATCTAGATGAACGTAAAGGAGATATAAAATATTCTTCTGCAGATGTTTCAAGAATGAAAAAAATAAACTTTAAAGCAGACCCTACAATGTTTAAAAGACAAATTGAAGAAACTGTAAAGTGGTTTAAAAATTATAATTAATGTAAACCACAATTACTACAAGAATGTCCTTCATCCCCTTCATCAGGAATAGGTTTTTTAATTTCTTGTAATGTTACAGCTATTGAATAATATTTAGTACCATGGTCTTCTCTTTCAATAACAGGAGAAATGCCTTTAAAATAACATTTTATATCCCCAGTATTTCCTATATCAAACGAAATAGGTTCACCTAATTGAAATCTTTGAAAATAATCAAGAATTTCATCTTTTTGTTTTTCTAAAACTCTTAAATTGACTGTTAAAATATTATTTTCACCTGTTTTTAAACCAACATTTTTTTGATCTAATTCTAACTGCCTACCAAGTTCTTTTTTAAAAGTTACTATATTATCTATATTGTTTGATACCATAAAATCACATTAAATATTAAATATTTTTTTTATATAGATTAAATATGTATTTTTTATTAAATAAAATTATAGTAAACAATACACCAATGAACAAAAAAATACATTAAAAAATTAAAAAGAATTATGAATTTACAAAATTTATCATAAATTGTCACGATTTTTAATAACCTTTATATTTTATATTTTACATAATTATTAATTATTAGAGATATACATCATTTAGCTATTTAAATAAATTTTAAACTAATAAAAAAATATTAACAATAAAAAAAGGTGTTATATTGAAAGAATTTAATAAAGATATTGGTAAAAGGATCAAAGAGTTAAGAGAACTTTCTGATAAATCAATTGAAGAATTTGCAGAAGAATTAAATATTGATGGAAATACCTACAAAAAATACGAAAATGGAGAGTTAGATATTCCTGCTAGCTTTTTATATGAAATAGCAAACAATTTAAAAGTCGATTTAAACTTACTTTTAACAGGTGAAGAGAGTAGAATGCATATTTTTGATGTAACAAGGGCAGGAAAAGGAATTTCAGTGAATAGAAGTAATCAATACGAATATGAAAATTTATGCAATAAATTTATTCATAAAAAATCTGAAGTATTCGTTATAACAGTAGAACCTAAAGAAAAAAGACCATCTTTAAATACACATCCTGGACAGGAATTTAATTATGTTTTAGAAGGTAGTCTAAAAATATACATTCACGAGAATGAAATTATTTTAAACAAAGGAGATTCTATTTTCTTTGATTCAAAACACAAACATGCTATGGAAGCATTAAACAATGAAAAAGCTAAATTTTTAGCAGTTATTATGTAAACTGGGGTTAAAAATGTCATCATTATTAAAAAACTTTGTTAAACAAACAGAATTCGACTCTTATGAAGATTTTAATGAAAATTTTGAATTTAAAATACCTGAAAACTTTAATTTCGGTTTTGATGTAGTAGATAAATATGCAGAAATTGATCCTGAAAAAATAGCTCTTATATGGACTGATGATGAAGAAAAAAAAGTCTTTACATTCCAAGATATTAAAAATTATAGTAATAAAGTTGCAAATTTAATTAAAAGCCTTGGGGTTACAAATGGAGATAAAGTAATGGTAACCTTAAAAAATAGATATGAATTCTGGTTTACATTAATAGCTCTTCATAAAATTGGTGCAGTAGCTATTCCTGCAACACATATGTTAAAATTTAAAGATATCAAATTTAGAATTAAAAAAGCTGATGTTAAAATGATTATCTCAATAGATGAAGATAATATAATAGAAGATTATGATAAATCTGAAAAAGAGCTAGGTATTAACATAAAAAAACTAGTAATTAATAGAGATATTAATGGATGGTACAATTTTTCAAAAGAAATAGAAAAAATGAGCAATGAATTTAAAAGGGAATATAAAAATAAGAATAATAATCCAATGCTTATATTTTTCAGCTCAGGAACAACTGGCCTTCCAAAAATGGTAGAACATGATTATTTATATCCATTTGGACATATAATTACTGCAAAATACTGGCATAATGTTGTTGAAAATGGAATACATCATACAACCGCAGATACTGGTTGGGGAAAAGCTCTTTGGGGGAATTTATATGGTCAATGGATTGCAGGAACATCTGTTTTTATTTATGACTACATCAGATTTGATCCTCAAAAATTTTTAAATAAAATTACAGAAGAAAAAGTAACAACTTTTTGTGCACCTCCAACAATTTATAGATTACTTATTAAAGAAGATTTAAGTAAATATAATTTTGAAAATCTTACTTATGTAACAACTGCAGGTGAACCTTTACCTTATGAAGTTTCTAAAAAATTTAAAAAAATAACTGGGTTAACAATTAAAGAAGGATTTGGACAAACAGAAACAACACTTTCAATAGCAACCTTTATTTGGATGGACTCAAAACCAAATTCAGTAGGTAAACCCTGCCCTATTTTTAATATAGAACTTTTAGATAATAATGAACAAATACCTGATATTGGTGATGAAGGAGAAATCACAATTAATGTTTCAGAAGGAATTCCACCAGGTTTATTTAAAGAATATTACAAAGATGAAGAAAAAACTAAAAAAGTTTGGTATAATAACCATTATCACTGTGGGGATACTGCTTGGGTGGATGAAGATGGATATTATCAGTTTGTTGGAAGAAATGACGATATAATTAAAAGTTCTGGATATCGTATAGGCCCATATGAAGTTGAGAATGCATTAATATCCCATGATGCTGTTTTAAATTGTGCTGTAACAGGTTATCCTGATAAAATTAGAGGCCAAATTGTTAAAGCAACAATAGTTTTAACAGAAGGTTTTGAACCTTCAGAAGAATTAAAAAAAGATATTCAAAATCATGTTAAAAATGTAACAGCACCTTACAAATATCCTAGAAAAATTGAATTTGTAAAAGAAATACCAGAAACGATTAGTGGGAAAATAAGAAGAGTTGAAATTAGAAATAAAGATCAATGATATTATGAAAAAACCAAGTCCATTTCCAATTATACATAAAAATGAATGTAAAGCTTGTAAGAGATGTATTATAGCATGTCCCTTAAATCTATTAGAATTAAGTGAAGATCTAAATGAAAATGGATACCAGTATGTAAAATACAAAGGTGAAGGTTGTACTGGTTGTGGAAATTGTTATTATTCATGCCCTGAACCATTAGCTATAGAAGTTCATACATATAAAAGAAAAAAATAAAATTTTAAGGAGGTTAATAATGAGTAATCAAATGATAAAAGGAAACACTGCTGTAATAATTGGTGCTATGTATGCAGGTTGCGATTGCTATTTTGGGTATCCAATAACCCCTGCTAGTGAGATATTACACGAAGCTTCAAAATATTTCCCACTTACAGGTAGAAAGTTTGTTCAAGCTGAAAGTGAAGAAGCATCAATAAACATGGTTTATGGTGGAGCTGCAGCAGGACACAGAGTAATGTCAGCATCATCTGGCCCAGGAATGAGTTTAATGCAAGAAGGAATAGCTTATCTTGCAGGTGCAGAATTACCAGCAGTAATTGTAGATATTATGAGAGCGGGACCAGGTCTTGGAAATATAGGTCCAGAACAAGGCGATTATAATCAAAGTGTTAAAGGAGGAGGTCATGGAAATTATAAAAACATTGTTCTAGCTCCTAATTCTGTTCAAGAAATGTGTGACTTAACTATTAAAGCTTTTGAACTTGCAGATAAATATAGAAATCCTGTTGTTGTTTTAGCAGATGGAATACTTGGACAAATGGCAGAACCTCTAAATTTTCCAGAAATAGCTATTGAACCAGAAATTAATAATGATTTATCTGTTCGTGGGACTGAAGAAACAATGGAAAACTTAGTTAGTTCTATATTTCTCAATTTTAAACAATTAGAAGAGTTTAACTATGCGATTCAAGAAAAATATGAAGAAATTAAAGAAAATGAAATTGAATTTGAAGAATATGAGCTCGAAGATGCAGAAATAGTTTTAATTGCATATGGAATAAGTAGTAGATTATCCAGATCAGCAGTTGACACCTCAAGAGAAAAAGGAATTAAAGTTGGATTACTTAGACCAATTACATTGTTTCCCTTCCCAGAAGATAAAATTAAAGAATTATCCGATAAAGGAGTAATATTTATATCTGTTGAAATGAGTAATGGTCAACTTCTTCAAGATATTCAACTTGCAGCTTCAAGAAAAGAAGATACTTATCTTGTAAATAGAATGGGTGGAAACTTAATAGAATTAAATGATATCATGAAAAAAATTGAGGAGACAAATAATTTATAGGTTGTGTAAATATGGATAATGAAAATATAAATGATGATTTTGAATTAAAGATATTAAAAAATCCTGACTCAATTTATGATAATTTTTCTAGAAAAGGAGAAGGAAAACAATCTGTAACTCATTACTGTGGTGGTTGTGGTCATGGAATTCTACATAAACTAATTGGAGAAGTAATGGATGAATTAGAAATCCAAAAACGTTCTGTTATGATATCACCAGTTGGTTGTGCTGTATTTGCTTATTACTATTTTAATTGTGGTAATGTTCAAAGTGCACATGGTAGAGCTCCTGCTGTTGGAACTGGACTATCAAGAGCAGAAGATAATGCTGTTGTAATGTCATATCAAGGAGATGGTGATTTAGCCTCTATAGGTTTAAATGAAACATTACAAGCAGGTAATCGTGGGGAAAAAATAGCTGTATTCTTTGTAAATAACACTGTTTATGGTATGACTGGAGGACAAATGGCTCCAACAACATTAGTTGGTGAAGTAACAACAACTTCCCAAACAGGACGAGATCCTAACTATGCAGGTTATCCTATACACATGTGTGAATTAATTAATAATCTTAAAGCTCCAGTGTTCATCGAGAGAGTTTCCCTTTCAAATCCAATGAATATTAGAAAAGCAAAAAAAGCTATTGAAAAATCTTTAAGAATACAAAAAGAAGGAAAAGGTTATAGTTTCATTGAAGTTTTAGCGCCTTGTCCAACAAATTTAAAAATGGATAGTGAAGAAATACAGGAATTTGTTGAAAAAGAACTGGAAAAAGAATATCCATTAGCTTGTTTTAGAGATAGAAGTTCTGAAGTAGAAAGTATAAAAAGACCAGATAGTAATTTTTCTAAAGAAAAATTAGATGAAATATTTAATATTAATAGAGGAATTTCATTTAAGTTAATAGATGATGATAGTATTAAACCCTTTTCAATAAAAATAGCTGGTTTCGGAGGTCAAGGAGTATTGAGTGCTGGTTTAACAATTGCACAAGCTGCTTGTAATGAAGGAAAACATGTTTCTTGGTATCCTAGCTATGGTCCAGAACAAAGAGGAGGAACTTCTAATTGTTCTGTTGTGATCTCTGGAAAAGCAATAGGAACACCAGTAGTAGAAGATATAGATGTTCTAATAGCTTTAAACAATTCTTCAATTAAGAAATTTTCAGATGATGTTAAAGAAGATGGTATAATCCTTTATGATTCACATATTGATGATGTTAATATAAATAAAAATGTTAAATCAATACCAATACCTGCTGTAAAAATAGCTGAAGAAAATGGTAATATTAAAACTGCTAATACTGTATTTCTTGGAGTTTTATCAGAATTGAATAAAATTATTTCTAAAGATGCTTATATTGAATCTATTAAAGATATTTTTGCTGGAAAAGAAAAAGTAATAGATACAAATATTAGTGTTTTAGATTCTGCTTCTAAATGGACAAGAGAAAATATTTAATTGGTGATTTAATGAGCTATAAAAAGATAAGTAAATATTTCTTAGATAATTCTAATGTTTCAGTTGGAGATACTATCACCATTACTAAAACAGATATTGAATATAAAGGAATTTTACTAGATAGAAATGATAACAGCGAAGATGGATATATTGTTCTTAAATTAGATAGTGGATATAATATAGGGATAAATATTGAAAATAGTGAAGTTAATCTTGTTGAAAAAGGTAATAAACCAAAAATTGGTTATGATAATAAACAAATTGCTAAAAGTGATAAAAAAGAGAATATATCTATTATTTCAACCGGAGGAACAGTTTCTTCCATAATTGATTATAAAACTGGAGCAGTTCATCCTGCTTTTACAGCTGAAGATTTACTTAAAGCAAATCCAGAATTATTAGATTTAGCTAATTATGAAGTTAAAGCTTTATACAATATATTAAGCGAAAATATGAAACCTGAGTATTGGGTTGAAGCTTCAAAATCAATAGCTGATGATATATCTTCTGGCTCTGATGGAGTTGTTGTAGCACATGGTACAGATACATTACATTATACTTCTGCGGCATTAAGTTTTATGCTTGAAACACCAGTTCCAATTGTTATTACTGGAGCTCAAAGAAGTAGTGATAGACCTTCAACTGATGCTTCATTAAATTTAATTAATTCTGTTAAAGTTGCTAAATCAAATATTGGTGAAGTTGTTGTATGTATGCATGAAACTTTAGATGATTCAAGTTGTTTAGTTCATCAGGGAACTAAAGTTAGGAAAATGCATACAAGTAGAAGAGACACATTTAGAAGTATTAATACAGAACCAATAGCAACTGTAAAAAATGATAATATAATAATAAATTCGGATTATAGTTATTTTAAAAGAGGAAAAAGGGATTTAAGATTAAATAATGACATTGAATATAAAGTTGGATATATTAAAAGTTTTCCAGGAATAACTAATGAGTTAATAGATTATCATATTGACAAAGGATATAAAGGTATTTTAATTGAAGGCACTGGTTTAGGCCATATTCCAGATTATATTGTTGATTCTATAAAACGAGCAAAAGAAGAAAATATAGCAATAGTTATGAGTTCACAGTGTTTATATGGTCGAGTTAATATGAATGTTTACAGTACAGGGCGAAAATTAGTTGATGCTGATATAATTTCTGGGGAGGATATGACTCCTGAAACTGCTTATGTTAAATTATGTTGGGTTTTAGGACAAAGTAACCAAATAAATGAAGTGAAAGAATTGATGAATAAAAATATTGCTGGAGAAATATCTTCAAAATCTTCAGTAAAAAATTTCTTAAATTAAGGTTGTGTTAGATTGGATTTTGATAAATTAGGTCTTAAAATGGGTCTTGAAATTCACCAACAATTAAATACTATGCATAAACTATTTTGTCCTTGTAAAACTGAATTAATTGATAAAGATTATGATAATATAATAAAACGTAATTTAAGACCCACACAAAGTGAATTAGGAGAAATTGATAGAGCAGCATATGCAGAATCAATACAAAAATTAAATTTTAAGTATGAATCTTATAATAGTGAAACCTGTCTCGTTGAATGTGATGATGAACCACCATATAGTTTAAATGAAGAAGCTCTTGAGATATCTATTATTATAGGTGAATTATTAAATATGCATATTGTAGATGAATTTCATACAATGAGAAAACAAGTTATAGATGGAAGTAACACTGGTGGTTTTCAAAGAACTGGTTTAGTTGCAACAAATGGTCATTTGGATACTCCTTATGGTAAAGTAATTATTGAAAGTTTAGGTCTTGAAGAAGATGCTTGTAGAAGAATTGAAACTACTGATGATTTTACGGAATTTAGATTAGATAGACTTGGTATACCTTTAGCTGAAATAACAACTGATCCTTCAATGCATCATCCTGAACAAGTTCGTGAAGTTGCATATATGATTGGGCAAATCTTAAGAAGTACAAATGTTAAAAGAGGTCTTGGAACAATTAGACAAGATGTAAACATTTCTATTGAAAAAGGAGCTAGAGTTGAAATTAAAGGTGTTCAAAATCTTGATTTATTTAATAAAATTGTTGAAAATGAAATTCAAAGACAATTAACATTAATTGAAATAAAAGATGAACTTAAATCAAGAAATGCTAAAGTAATTGAAGAAATTTATGATTTAGATGAAATATTTGAAAATACTGAGTCTAAAATTTTATCTTCTGCAGAATCTATAAAAGGAATTGTTTTAAAAGGATTTGGTGGTTTAATAGGAAAAGAAGTTCAAAAAGGTAGAAGATTTGGAACAGAAATTGCAAGTTATGCGAAAAAAAGAGGAGTTTCTGGTATATTTCATACTGATGAGCTTCCAGCATACGGAATTAGTTCTAATGAAGTAGAAAAATTAAAAAAATCATTGAATCTAGATGAAAATGATGCAATTATAATTGTAGCCCACAACGAAAAAATAGCTATTTCTGCTTTAGAAGAAGTTAAAAAAAGAGCTAATTTAGCATTTAAAGGAGTCTTAGAAGAAACTAGAAAAGCTCTTGAAGATGGAAATACAGAATATATGAGACCACTACCAACTGCAAATAGGATGTATCTTGAAACTGACATCCCATCATTTAAAATTGAAAAAAAACTAGTTAAGTCTATAAAAGATAATTTACCTGAACTTCCAGATGTTAAAAAAGAACGAATTATTAATGAATATAAATTAAGTGAAGATTTAGCTAATCAAATAGTTAAAAAAGGTATTTGTGATGATTTTGAATGTATAATTCCATCTTTAAAATTAGATTCAATAACAATCGCCTCTGTTTTAGCATATGATATCCCAGAAATTAAAAGAGAAGGACATAATACTTATAATTTAGATAATAATAAATTAATCTCCATATTTTCATTAGTTGAAAATGGTAAGATTTCAAAAGATGCAATATCAAATCTAATGATTAAAGTATGTGAAAGTCCAAATAGTAATATAGAAAAAATTGCTGAAGACAATAATCTAACACTTTTAAGTGAAGATAAAGTTATTGAAATCATTTCAGAAATTGTAAAAAACAATGCAAAAATGATTGAAGAGAGAAAAATGAGTGCTATGGGTCCCTTAATGGGAATGAGTATGAAAAAACTTAAAGGTAAAGCAGATGGTAGTCTTGTAAATAAAGTTGTGAAAGATGAAATTCAAAAGCAATTAAACACATAAGGCAAAACTATGAAAGAATATGATATTATAATTATTGGTGCTGGTCCAGCTGGATTAACAGCAGGTATTTATGGTGGAAGACAAGGGAAAAAAACTTTAATATTAGATAAAGATCTTGTTGGAGGTGTTGGTCGTGAAGTTCCTGCAATGGAAAATTATCCAGGTTTTGATATTATAGCAGGAATCAAATTAATTGAAAAAATACAAAAACAAACAGAAAAGAATTCAGAAATTAGAGAATTAGAGTCAATAAAAAGAATAGATAAAATAAAAGATTTAGACTTTAATTTTAATATTGAAACAGATAAAGATGAATATCTATGTAAAGCTATTATCTTAGCTACAGGTTCTTCTTACAGACATTTAAATGTAGAAGGAGAAAAAGAATTCTTAGGGAGAGGAGTTGCTTATTGTGCTACTTGTGATGGAATGTTTTTTAGAGGAAAAGATGTAGCTATTGTTGGAGGAGGAAATAGTTCTCTTCAAGAAGCTATTTATCTTACAAACATTGGATGTAATGTTACAATTATTCATAGAAGAGATAAATTTAGAGCTGATATATTCCTCCAAGAACGAATCAAAGAAAAAGGAATAAATGTTATTTATAGTAGCCAAGTTAAAAAAATTGAAGGAAAAAATTCTGTAGAATCTATAACTCTTTTAAATAATAAAAATGAAGAATATAAATTAAAAGTAAGTGGAGTTTTTATATCTATTGGATATGATCCTCAAACAGAACTTGCTGAAAAATTAGGTGTTGAACTTGATGAAAAAAAATATATTAAAACAGATAAAAGTCAAAAAACCAACATAGAATATGTTTATTCAGCAGGTGATGTAACTGGTGGAATAAAACAATGGATAGTTGCAAGTAGTGAAGGTGCAATATCCGCATTATCTGCATATAATGATTTAGAAAAATAAATTAATATTTTCTATCTGTTAAATAAATATATATAAAATATGCTATAACTAAAACAACGATTAACGGTAAAAGCCACATGAATAATTGAAATACAACAACCGCAATTAAAATAGCTATTATAACATAAAATAAATCTTTAAGCTCCATATTAAAAAATATATAAATAAGAATATATATCTTTTTTTAAAATATAATAATAAAAGGATGTGAAAAATGACAATTCTAATTATTAATAATAAAGGACAATACAACCATAGAATCCAAAGGGCTTTAAAATATTTGAACATACCCTGTGAACTTGTATCAAATGATTTATCCATAGAAGAAATCGAAGTTAAAAAACCTAAAGGCCTTATTTTAGGAGGAGGCCCTTCGATTGATGAAGGGGGATTATGTGAAGATTATATTAAACATTTTAAAATCCCCGTTCTTGGAATATGTCTTGGCCATCAAATAATAGCTAAAACTTTTGGTGGTAAAATTAATAATTCTGAAAATGAAAGCTACGCAAAGGTAAAAATAAACATATTAGATGATGAAAATTTATTTAAGAGTTTAGCTCCTAAAATGGAAGTTTGGTCTTCCCATAAAGAAGAAGTTGAAAAAATACCAGATGATTTTAAAATATTAGCAAATTCTGAATTATGTGATGTTGAATCTTTTAAACATAGAGAATTAGACATTTACGGAATTCAATTCCATCCTGAAGTACATCACACCCCTAAAGGTTCTGTAATTTTTGAAAATTTTTATAACATCTGTAATAAATAATTAAGGTGAAAATATGATTAATAATGCTGAAGATTTAAAAAATAAAGCTATTGACAACAAACCAGGTCTTAGAAAAGAATATGTTAATATCACAGTAGGTGATGAAGAATATGGATTTAGAATATCTGGTATTGGTGAAAAAGCTGTAAAAATTGAAAAATTTATAAAATATGATGATATCATTGAAGCAGTAGAAAATGGAAATGATAATGGTTTAGAATCCATTATAAAAAAGATAATTGAAGAATACGAACCTCCTGCTCCTGAAGAAGAATAATTTGGTAGAAAAAATGCTGAATCCAGAAGAATTTATTAAAGAAGCAATTACAAAAATCAAAGAGGAAATTGGGGATGAAAAAGCAGTTATAGCTTTATCCGGAGGAGTAGATAGTTCTGTATGTTCTGTTCTAGTTAAAGAAGCTATTGGTAATAATTTAATAGCTATTTTTGTAAATCATGGTCTACTTCGTGAAGGAGAAGTTGAAGAAGTAATTAATACATTTAAAGATAAAATTAATTTTAAGTATGTTGATGCTTCAGATGAATTTTTAAATGCACTTGAAGGAGTAGAAGATCCTGAAGAAAAAAGAGAAATAATTGGAAAAATTTTTATTGATGTATTCCAAAGAGAAGCAGATAAAACCGATGCAAAATTTTTAGTTCAGGGTACAATAGCTCCAGACTGGATAGAAACTGAAGGAAAAATTAAATCCCACCACAATGTAAAATTACCAAGTGGAATGATTTTAAATATAGTAGAGCCAGTTAGAGATTTATATAAGGACGAAGTTAGAGAAATAGGCTTGGAATTAGGTTTACCTGATTCAACAGTATACAGACAACCGTTTCCAGGACCAGGATTAGCTGTTAGAGTTATAGGTCCTTTAACCAAGGAAAATTTAAAAATTTGCAGACAAGCTAATAAAATTGTTTCTGATGAAATTGAAGAAGCTGGACTTAATAAAGATTTATGGCAATATTTTGCTGTTTTAACTGATACTAAAGTTACAGGTGTTAAAGGTGATCAACGTGATTTTGGATATCTTATTGTTTTAAGACTTGTCAGCTCAGTTGATGCAATGACGGCATACATTCCAGAATTACCATGGGAGATTATTAGAAAAATATCTAAAAGAATAAGTTCTGAAGTTTCTGAAGTTACACATGTTGCTTTATCTATAAGTGATAAACCTCCAAGCACAATTGAATTTGCATAGACATGACTAATATGAATAATGAAACAAGAAAATGCCAATTTTGTGGTGAAAAAATTTCTCAAGAAGAATTAGAATGTAAAAATTGTTTTAATAAAATAGAAAACAAAAACCAATTCTTATCTAAAAATCATGGTTCATATAATTATGTAATTGAAGAACTTGAAGAAGAAAAATATACTTCTTATAAAAAAAGATTTTCAAATTTTTTTCCTATTAGAAGATTTTTTCTTTTAATAATTTTTACTTTCGGGCTTTATAAAATTTTTTGGTTTTATAAAAATTCAAAATTAGTTTTTAAAGAATTAAAAATTAACAGTAATCCTCAAATTAGAACTATTCTTTTATTTATACCATTTATAAACATTTTTATTTATTATTTATATTTAAAAGATATACAAAACCTTCTAAAAGAAAATAATTTAGAAAATTTTTCTAATATATGGAATTTGATTTTTTATTTTTCTTTTCCTATATTAAATATTTGGTCAGTTTTAAATATTCAGGAACATTTAAACGAATATTGGAGATATAAAACTCCTAATTTAGAAATTGAATTTAAATTTAAAACTATTGAAAAAATTGTAATGATTTTAATCCCACTAATTTTATTTGGATTAATAATTTCAGGATTTTTATATATTTTAATAATTTTATTATGATAAAAACAAAGAATGCTTATTTAAAAAAATTAACAGATAAAATTCAGATGAAATCTGTTAAAATAGGAAAAGATTTAGATGGAAGTACTCCCCCATCTGTTTTTATAGGTAGATGGAGTTATCCAAAAGTATATGCAGGTCCTATGATGGTTCCCGAAGTGGGAGATACTTCAATAATGGACACTCCAGAACTTTGGATTGATGAGAAAAAAACTCAAGAAGATATTATCAACTATCGTATGAATCTTGTAAGAGGAAAACAATTAATGAAAGTTGATGAGTTAGATAATCCTTTTATTGAAAAATTACAGGATATTTCTCTTGCATCAAAATCAATAGAGAGCGAAGCTACTTTTAAAAAAAGACCACAAGGATCATTATTAAGCGAAGATAGTACTCCTCACGGACCAAGTGGTTTAATTCAAAAATTTGATATAGATGCTGTTAAATGGGACAAACAACTTGAAAAAACATTTTATGATACTGATTTAAAAGCTAGTGATGCAGTTATAAATTTACATCAAAAAGAAGTTCCATTTTCAGCTATGCAAAAAGCATTTTCTGTTGGAGCTATTGGAACTAAAGAAAGAAGAAAATTAGTGCCTACTAGATGGTCTATTACAGCATGCGATTCTTCACTTGCAAATATCCTACTTAAAAAAGTTAGACAATACCCCATTTTAGATACACATAGAGTTTATGAATTTTCTAGTCTAAATAATTATTATGCTGTTATACTATTACCAACTGAATGGCAGTATGAATGGATGGAAGCATTTATAAAATTGATAGGTAAAGAAGAATTAATTTTCTCAGATTATGAAACAAATGAAGGTAAAAAAGAATATTCTTCTGTTGGAGGATGTTTTTATACTTGCAAAATGAGTGTTTTAGACAAATTGGCTGAAGAGAAAAAGCAAGCAGGAGTAATTGTTTTAAGAGAAGCATATTCTGGATATGTTCCACTTGGAGTTTTTAATGTACGAGAAAATATTAAATATGCTATGAATAACAAATATAAAGAGTTTGAAACCTTGAAAAATGCTGTAGAATATGTTTCAACAAAATTAAAAATACCAATTCATAAATACATAAAACAAAGTGATTTACTTGATGAACTACTTCATCATAAACAAACAACATTAGATATCTACTTTAAAAAAGGAAAAACATGAAATTATTTTTTAAAAAGCCATCATATGAAACACAAATGGTTAAATCAAAAATAGCTTTAGGTGAAAATATTTTTGATTTGTCACCTCAAATAATTGCAGAGGAAAAAATTAAAAATATAACAAAACATAGCTATTGTAATTTAACAAATAGTGGTAATGCTAGTATCTTTCTTGCACTTTCAGCTATTAATAATAAAATTATTATTCCAGATCAAGGAGGATGGAATGGATTCAAACAAATAGCTAATTTATTAAATAAAGAGGTTGAAATTCTTAAAACAGATGATGGAATTATTAACTTAGATTATTTTAATGAATTAGATTTAGATAATAGTGCATTAATTACAACAAGTTTTGCAGGATATAGTGGTGAACAAGATATTAAATCTATTTCAAAATATTGTAATGATAATAATATTTTATTAATTGAAGATGCATCTGGAGGAATATGTGATAATAAAAAGAAAATTGGAAATGGAAATTATTCCGATATAATAATTGCATCTACTGGTTCACCAAAAATGATTAATGTGGAAAACGGTGGTTTTATAAGCTATAATGATGAAAAATTAATAGAAAAATTTAAAATCCCCCTAAAAACATCAAAATGTGATCTTATTACAGCTGGAGGAATAGCTACTGAAATAAAACAAACCCCTAAAAATTTTAAAACCACAACAAAAGCTTGTAAATATTTAAAAAATAATTTAGATAATGTTATTCACAAAGAAAAAAGAGGAATTAATGTTATTATAAAAACTAAAGATTCTAAAAAAATGACTTTTAATCTTAGAAATGAATTTTTATTAGATAAAAAAAGTTTTTTTACTAAATGTCCTAATTATAATCGTGTAAAAAAGAAAGGAGTAGCTATTGAAATTAAAAATCTAGATATTTCTTGTTTAAATAAAGAAAATTTAGATTTAATTATTGAAAAAATTAAATTATATCAATAGTCAACATTAAGTTTTGTAATTTTATCTATAATTATATCTTCAATGTCTATGATAGCTAATTCTTCATCAGATATATTATACTCATTCTTTAATTTTAAAATATTAGGAGATAAAACATCATCATCTCGTGAAAAATTATTATTTAATGCATTAAGTATTTCATTAGAACAGTTTGAAATTATAACACATAAATTCATTTTTCCATTTTTCAAACCAAGAATATCAAATGCTTTAGAAATTTGTCTTTGAGCAGATAATCTTAAAATAATTTCAACAGATAAATCATTAGCTATATTTTCACTTCTTTTAAAAGAATTAATAGCTTGAAAAACACCATGTCTAATATGTTTTTTACCAGCAATGAAATCAGCATCAATTAGTTGAATTAAACAATCATGATCTTTATTTAAATCCTTAATATATTTTAAAGTTTCTTCAATATTGTTAATTTCTCCAGTGAAACCATAAATTTTAAGACCATCCATATTCAAAATATCACAGCTATTCAATTAACCTATTTATCCCACTAATATATGCTTCAACACTAGCATTAATAATATCTGGTCTAGTACTTCTAGCAGATAAAACTTTATCACCTTTTTTAAGTTTTACAATAACATCAATTATTGCATCAGTACCACCAGTAATAGCATCTACGTGATATTCAACAAATTCAATACCTTCGAATTCGGAAATTCCTTTATTTACCGCATTAATAGCTGCATCAACAGGACCTATACCTACATCTGCTTCAACAATTTCTTTACCATCAATATCCAATTTAACTGAAGCTGTAGGCATGACTGAATTTCCAGAAACGATATTTAAATCAACAAGCTTTATTCTTTTCTCATAATCAATATTCAATACATTATCAGCAATAGCTTGAAGATCAACATCACTAACTGTTTTTCCCATATCTGCTAATGATTTAACATCTTTAAAAATTTCTTTTAATTGCTCATCATTTACTGTTATACCTAACTCTAGCAATTTGCTATTTAATCCTTTTGTTCCAACATGTTTCCCAACAATAAATTTACGTTTGTGACCAACAAGTTCAGGAGTCATAGGTTCATATGTTTCAGCATTTTTAATAACACCATCGGAATGAATACCTGATTCGTGAGCAAATGCATTTTCACCTACAACTGCCTTATTAGGCTGAAGATATACTCCAGTCAATCTTGCTGCAAGTTTAGAAGCAGAATACAATTCATCCATTTTAATATCAGTTTCAAATTCATCAGCAAATAATATTTTTATTGAAGAAACAAGTTCTTCAAATGAAGCATTACCTGCTCGCTCACCAATACCATTAATGGTAGAATGAAATTCTTTTGCTCCCCCTTTAAGAGCAGCAATAGTATTAGCTACAGCTAGTCCAAAATCATTATGACAATGAACACTAATTGGGGCATTTAATTTACTAAGTCTTGAGAATATGTCATAGGAGATACTGGGGCTTAAAACACCTACAGTATCACAAAAACATATCCTATCTGCACCAGTTTCTATACCTACAGAAAAAACTTTCTCTAAAAAATCTAAATCAGATCTTGAAGCATCTTCTGCAGATAATTCCACACCTAAACCATGATCCTTACAATAATCAATAGCATTATTAGATAAATCCAGAAGTTTTTCCCTAGTTGTTTTTAACTTCTCATTAATATGTAAATCAGAAGTAGGAACTACTAAATTAACATCATCAACATCACAATATAAACAATAATCAATATCTTTAAAAATTGGACGTGAAAAACTTAAAATTCTTGCATTAAAACCTTGAGCAGAAATATTTTTAATAGCTTCTCTTTCACCTGCAGAAGTTACAGCTGATCCTGCTTCAATGAAATTAACTCCAATTTCATCTAATTTAGAAGCTATTCTTAATTTTTCATTTCCCGTTAAAGAAACACCAGGAGTTTGTTCTCCATCTCTTAAAGTAGTATCCAACACTTTTATTTTCATAAAATCACACGTATTATTTATTATTATTACATTTAATATATAAAGCTTTTTATAAAATATAATTCAAAAATTAATAATTTATTTTAATAATAATCAAAATATTTGATGAAATCCGAATAAAATAATATTATTCTTTAATTCTTATAACAGAAATAATTCTAGTTAGGCTTCTGTGCATTTTTATTTCATATTTTTCAACAAGTTCAAAACCAATTTTATCCAACATATTATTTAAATCTAGATAATGAGGACTTGCCATACACAAAAAAGCATTATGTTTCATGTTTTTATAAATAGACTCTAAAAATTGATAAAAAATTTTATCACTACTAATTCCCATAGTAGAAGTTGATATACCATAAGGAGGATCAGTAACAACTGCATCCACTTTTTCATACATTTTTAATTCCCTAACATCAACATGAAAAGTTTTATAATCAGAAATATCACAATAATCTAAGTTTATACCTGTACCATTTTTCATTTTCCAATTAACATCAGAGCCTAAAACTTTAGAACCAATTAATCCAGCTTCAATTAAAATTCCACCAGTACCACAAAAAGGATCTAATAAAAGCTGATTCTTTTTAATTCTAGATAAATTTACCATACAACGAGCTAATTTTGGACTCATAGAACCTGGATAAAAAAATGGTCTTTTATGAGGCTTCATATCCTGAAAATGTTTCTTATTTAATTTGAATTTTTCAATAGCTATAAAAACATCATTTTCAAAAACAAGCACCCTAATAAGTGATGAAGGATTCTCAAGTTTGACTTTAATATTATCTTTATTAAATGAATTTAAAATTAAATAACCAATATCCTTTTCATAAGAAACTGTATCAATCCCACTATTAAATCTTTTAACCCTAACAGCAAAATTCTCATCAATATATTGATTCCAATCTATATTCAATATATCTTTTTTAAAGTTATTAATATCTGATTTAATAATTATTTCATCAATTTCATGCGTATATGCAAGTCTTTCAACTAAACTTTTATAATTATCGTAAAAATCTTCATTATCCAAAAAATCAAGCAAAACTAATCCACTACATATTTTATTTACATTAGCTGGAATATTTTCACATTCCAAAACTGCATTAAGTTCTGCAATCGGCAATTTATCATGTTCTTGAGATTGTATTAATAATAATTCCATTAAATATTCCTTACCTTGTGTTTAATATAATTTAATCTATCTTTTAAATTTTTTAGAATGTTTTGTTAAAATATTTTCATCATTTGATAATTTTTTAGAATTATTATTATCTTCATTTTCTTCTTGATTAGGATAATTTTCTTTAATATTCTCATCAGAAAAATTCTGAATGTCCTTATTATATTCAAAATTATTCTTATTTTGCCTTGGAACTTGGTTTTGGTAATATTTATTTTCATTTGGATAAAAACGTTTATTATTATCTAAATTATCCATATCTCGATATATCCTATTGTCAAAATCATCATCATAGTCTAAATCATTATTATAATCAGGATTTTTATTTATATTCTTTTCATGCTGATTTTTTCTATAAAATTCTTCTTGAAAATTATCTTCAGGATAATAATCATCTCTATTGTAATTATCATTAGGATAATATTCACCATTTTCATATGGTGGAAAATCCTCTCTAAAGTTTAATGAATTATCAGAAATATATTGTTCATCCATACGTTCATCATTATAATTTTTAAGATTAGAATAATTTTCTCTAGAAAATCTAACATGATTTAAATTATTAAATATTACCTTTTCAATATTATCAGGATTTGAAATATTTTTTAATAAAATATTATTATTATCATATGCACTATATGCTGATATAGAACCTACAGAAAAGATTCTACCAAAAATACTTTGTGAAGAACTTACATCTTGAATACTACTATAAGGCATATAATTTTTTTTAGTTAAGAATAGACCTTTTTTTGTAATAATTCTTTGATTAGATAAAATATATTCTGTTGAATACCATGAAATTATTTGCCAAATAATATAAAATATTAAAACTAAAGCTACAACAACAATAGCTATTACAACATAACTTGTTAAAGGTAAATTAATACGACTAATCAAATATACTTGTAAATCAGCAATAAATTTAATAATCGGAGAAGTAGAACCTAACAATAAAGCTAATAATATAAAAGCAAAAATAGCTTTTTTTGCAGAAAAAAAGAAATTTGGTTTTACTTTATATATAATTTTTTCATTAGGTATTTTATTATCCTTATTAAAAAACATGATAATAATTATATCAAATGTTTCTAATAAATTTTTTGTTAAAATAAGTTAATAATTAAAAAAAATATTAAGCCTCAGTTCGCCCATCATTCATCACATATCAGAGCTCATAGGGTTCATCATTGGCTTAATATTAAAAAGTTAACCAAACATTACTCCAGCTTCCTTTTTATATTCCTCATCGTGTTCAACTTGCATGATTTTATCAACAGCATCCATAAAATCAGCTACAAGAACTTCATCCCTTTTTTCTCTAATAGCAAACATTCCAGCTTCAGTACAAATAGCTTTTAAATCAGCACCAGAAGCACCTTCAGTTAATGTAGAAAGTAAATCAATTTCTGCTTCATCTGCTAATGACATGTTTTTAGTATGAATTTTAAGGATTTCTCTTCTACCATCTTCATTAGGAAGAGGCACTTCTATGAACCTATCAAATCTTCCAGGTCTTAAAAGAGCAGGATCTAAAATATCTGGCCTATTAGTTGCAGCAACTATACCAATATCTCCACGAGAATCAAATCCATCTAATTCAGCCAATAATTGCATCAATGTTCTTTGAACCTCTCTATCGCCACTAGTTGAGCTTTTAAGTCTTTTTGCAGCTACAGCATCAATTTCATCAATGAAAATAATAGATGGAGCCTTTTCTTTTGCAAGTTCAAAAACTTCCCTTACAAGTCTTGCACCTTCACCAATATATTTTTTAACAAATTCAGATGCAACTATTTTAATAAATGTTGCATTTGTTTCATTAGCAACTGCTTTTGCAAGTAAAGTTTTTCCTGTTCCAGGAGGACCATATAACAATATACCTTTTGGAGGTTCAATACCAATTTTTTCAAAAAGTTCAGGTTCTTTTAAAGGTAATTCAACTGTCTCTTTAATTTCTACAACTTGATCTTCTAATCCACCAATTTTTCCATAAGAAATACTAGGTTTTTCTTCAACTTCCATTCCAGAAACATTAGGATCTTTTTCTGAAGGTAAAACTTCAACAACTCCAAAAGTTTGCTGATTTAAAGCAACCCTTGAACCTGGAATAAGTAGATCTTCATCCAAAAATTTTGAATAGTTTATTAAGAAATTAGGACCTGTACTACTTTTTACTGTCATTCTAGAATCATCTAATATTTCTGTAATTGTCGCAAGAACTAATGGAGGAGATCTAAATCTTTCTACTTCTCCTCTTAATGATTTTGTTTCACGTTCTAATCGGATTTTTTCGTTTTCGGTTAGAACTTTATCTTTTTCTAATTTTCTAACTTTCCACATTAAATTACGTTTAGTTTTGGAATTTTCTTCTTTTAATAAATTAATCTCTTCTTTAAGACTTTCAATTTTATTAACTAATTGTTGATTAGAAGAATTTTCCATATCATTTTTTTCCATTACACATCATCCGTTTTATGAAATTTTATTAATTTATTTTTAAATCCTATATGTTCATAATAAATGTTAAATAATAACAATAAATTAAAATTTAACATTTTTTTAATATTTCTATTAAATCAGATACATTAAACATATCTTATATAATAATTTAATAGAATATATATGAATTAATATATGATTTAATTATTATTTAAAGTTTATGGTGAAAAGTAGTCAGTGTCAATTTGTTAGTTGTTTTTTATGGAGTTTCCCCAGCGTTGTGAGCGGTTGTATATTTGGTTCATGAATCCTATTCCTGTTTTGTATTTATTTTTATCTGCTTTGGGCATTGTATTACCAATATAATTTTCAG
>JAHKLT010000007.1 GCA_020854915.1 Methanobacteriaceae archaeon
ATTGTTGGTCGTAATGTTACAATGAATATTAATGGTGTCTTTTATAATCGTACTACTGATAGTAATGGTACTGCAAGACTAGCTATTAATCTAAATCCTGGTAACTATACTGTTACTGTTATTAATCCTAATGATGGATTACAAATGAGTAATAACATTCTTGTTAAAACCACAATGACCGGTAAAAACTTAACTAAACCATTTGGTGGAGCAGAAACCTACGATGTAACTGTTTTAGATGGTAAAGGAAAACCATTAACTAATCAAACTGTTGAAATTAATATCAATGGGGTATTTTATAAGGGAATTACAGATATTAGTGGAATAGTTAGGTTAAATATTAATTTGAATCCTGGAAATTATATTGCAACGGCTTACTGGAATGAATATGCAACATCAAACAGAATAGTAGTTAATCTAGTTTAAAATTTAATTTTACTCCTTTTTTTTAAAAAGGAGATTTATTTCTTTTTTTAATAAATATAATTATTCATTTTCTTAAATATTTATAAAAATACTAATTAAAAATATAAACTTTATAAAACTTGAAAATTAAAATAGTATCATTAATAATTTACTTATCATAATTTTAAATTTTACTTAAGGAGTTTATTATATGTCTCAAAACCAAGAAAATGTTTTAAGATTTGAAAATTTAATGCAAGACCACAATAGATGGATGGAAAACAGTATAAACTTAATAGCTAGTGAAAATATTATAAGTACTGATGTTAAAGAAGCATTAGTCTCAGATTTAGCTCATAGATATGCTGAAGGACAACCTCATGAAAGATTATATGAAGGATGCAAATATATTGATACAATAGAAGATTTAACTGTTGAACTATCTAAGAAAATATATAATGCTGAATATGCTAATGTACAGCCTGTTTCAGGCGTAACAGCAAATTTAGCAGCATTTTTTGCATTTTCCAATTATGGGGATAAAATGATGGCATTAGATGTTCCATATGGAGGACATATTTCTCATGCTAAAGTAAGTGCAGCTGGAATTAGAGGGCTTAAAACTATTGGACATCCTTTCAACTCATCAACTATGGGTATTGATATTGATGAAATGAATAAAAAAATATTAGAAGAAAAACCTAAGATAGTCTTATTTGGAGGAAGCTTATTTTTATTCCCTCATCCAGTTAAAGAATCTATTGAAGCAGCTCAAGAAGTTGGAGCTAAAGTTATGTATGATGGAGCACATGTTTTAGGATTAATTGCTGGAGGACAATTCCAAGATCCATTAAAAGAAGGAGCTGATGTTTTAATGGGAAGTACTCATAAAACATTTCCTGGAACACAAGGGGGGATAATTCTATCTAAAGCAGAAAACAAAAAGGTTTTAAATGAAGCAGTATTTCCAGGAGTTGTAAGTAATTATCATTTACATCATTTAGCAGGACTTGGAATAGCTACAGCGGAAATGTTAGAATTTGGGGAAGATTATGCAAAGCAAATAATTAAAAATTCTCAAAAATTAGCTCAATCATTATATGAACTTGGTTTTGATGTATTATGTGAAGACAAAGGATTTACAGAGTCTCATCAGTTAGCTATTAATGTTTCAAAAGTAAAAGCAGCTACTGTCTTAGCAAAAGAATTAGAAGAAAATAATATAATATTAAACAAAAATCTTCTACCTGGAGATAATATTAATGATAGTGATAATCCTTCAGGAATAAGAATTGGAACACAAGAATTAACACGTCGTGGACTTAAAGAAAAAGAAATGGAAGAAGTAGCTGAGTTTATTAAAAAAGTAGCTATGGATGATGTTGAAGTTAAAGAAGATGTAACAGAATTCATGAATCAATATACTTCTATACATTATGCATTTTCTGATAAAAATCCATATGAATATCACAAATTTTAAAGTGATTAAATGAGAATAGCTTGGGCAATTACAGGAGCAGGTCATTTACTTAAAGAATCTGTAGAAGTAATTGAATCTTTAAGTGATTCTCATGAAATTACAATTTTATTATCTGCTGCTGGTGAAGAAGTACTTAGAATGTATGGACTATATGATAGGCTTGTAGCTATTACTGGTGGAAGATATAGGGAACTTACAAGTGATTTAAATCAAAAATATAGCTATCCAATTACAGGTAGATTTTCGCTTGGTAAATATGATTTACTTGTTGTATCTCCTGCAACAGCAAATACTGTATCAAAAATTGTTTATGGGATATCAGATAACTTAATTACAAATGCAGTAGCACAATCTGGTAAAGGTGCAGTAGAAATAGATATTGTCCCTGTTGATTTGGAAGAAGGTCCAGTGGATACAATTTTACCTTCAAAATTAGAATTATCTAAATGTGTTAAATGTTCTCCATGCAATGCTGCTGTTGAATGTCCTAACCAAGCTATTACTCCTTATGAGGAGATTGATTTATTAAAATGTATTGGTTGTGGAAAATGCAGTTCAAGTTGTGAATATGGGGCCATTGATCCTGGAAAAATCATTACAATTTATATGAGAGCTATTGATATAGAGAATACTCAAAAATTATATGATTTTGAAGGAATATCTGTTTTTAAAAGTCCATATGATTTGGAATTATAATCTCTTTTTTAAAATAATACAATTAAACTCTTTTTAAAAGAATTTCATCATTTAACTCTAAATCTGATATAAAATTTTTCTTTATTTCTAAAACGTATTTAGCTTCTTTTTTTGGAATATAAAATCTCCATGGTTTTAAAATAGCTATTTCAAAAATTTTATTATTCTCATCAATAAAATAAAGTTCAATTGTTTTTCTCATAAAACAACTATGAATTGAGGATGTGTATTTATTTTTAGAATTTAATTTTATAAGTAAAGCTATTTTCATGTTTTTTTTAAACATTAAACCTTTAAATTTCTTAAAAAATGTATCTGCACATTTTATTTCAAGATTTAAGTTTTTTGTTTTATTATACAGTATTATTTTTTTATTCATTCTAGAAATTATTTTTAACTTTTTATAAATAGATTTTTCAAAATATTGCACCACACAAAAAAATAGTACCAACTAACAATTGACAGTATCAATTATTTATATCATTTAACTTTATTTGTTTTATTGATTTTGTAAAATAGTGTGGAGTTTTTTCTTCACATAATTTTTTTGATGGATTTTGGTCTTTTTTATTAATCGTTATCTTTTTTGATTTTTACATTTGAAATGGTTAATCGTGTATTTTAAGGATTTAAAAATAGTTAGTTTTACATATAATTGAGAATGAACTATTATTTATGACAATACAAATAAAACCGATCATCAATAGTAATATTAATTTTGTACAACTTAAATTTTTCGATTTTGCTGATGAAAATATTAATTTTGATGAAAAATTAGAAGAAAACATTTTTAATTCATCTAAAAGTAAAAATGCTAAGAAAAACATTGGTTTATTTAAAGATAAACATTTTCAAATGATTAATCCAATTTGCCCTGATTGTAATAAATCTAATTATAGTAAACAGGGTTTTTTATAAGATAAATCCTACTTTGGATAATGGTGAAAAAGTAGAGCTTTTCTTATAAAGGTATTATTGTAAAAAAATGTGATTTTCTAAAATTTCTCACAAAATCCACCAAAATTTTACAACCTCAAAATTTCATAACATTTATATTAAATCTTTTAGATAAATTATAATAATTTATTTTAGTGATGGTTTAAATGAGAAATATTATTGTTGAAGAGCTTAATCAAACTTATATTGAAAAACTGGATATTGAAATTGTAGAACGAAAAGGTATTGGTCATCCTGATAGTATTAGTGATGGAATAGCTGAATCTGTTAGTCGGGCATTATGTAAAATGTATATGGATGAATTAGGTGGTGTTTTACATCATAATACTGATGAAGTTCAATTAACCGCAGGGGAGTCTAATCCTAAATTCGGTGGTGGAGAAATTTTAAAGCCTATTGATATTCTTTTAACTGGTCGTGGTGTTTCAGAATATGAAGGTATTAAGTTTCCATTAGATAGGGTGGCTATTGAAGCTGCAAAAATTTTTTTAGATGATACAATTATTAACTTAAACATGGAATCTGATGCAGTTGTTGAATGTAAAATTGGTCATGGTTCTGGAGATTTAGTTGATGTTTTTAAAAGAGAAGGTGCTCCATCTTCTAATGATACTTCTTTTGGTGTAGGATTTGCACCATTTTCTGAAGTTGAATCTTTAGTTTTAGCTACTGAAGAACTTTTAAATTCTAAATCTTTTAAATCTAAACACCCAGCTATTGGTGAAGATATTAAAGTTATGGGTTTAAGGGAAAAAGATGATGTTTTAATAACTATTGCTTGTGCTATGGTTTCTAAATATGTTAGTAATATTCAGGAATATATCTCTATTAGGGAAGAGTTAAAAGATATTGTTCTAGATTTAGCAAGTAAATATACATCAAGAAATGTTAAGGTTTTTATTAATACTGCTGATAATAATGATTCTGAATCTGAAGATGGTTATTATTTGACTGTTACTGGTACTTCTGCAGAAATGGGTGATGATGGTTCTGTTGGAAGAGGTAATCGGGCAAATGGTTTAATTACTCCGTGCAGACCAATGTCTATGGAAGCTAGCTCTGGTAAAAATCCTATTAATCATGTTGGAAAAATTTATAATGTTTTATCAAATGAAATAGCTAATGATGTTGTTTGTAATGTTGAAGGAATTAAACAGATTCATTTAATGATATTAAGTCAAATTGGTAAACCAATTGATGAACCTAAAGCTGCATCTTCTCAAATTATTTTAGAAGATGGATATAATTTAGATGATGTTAATAAAAAAGTTGAAAGTATTATAGATAAATGGTTAGAAGATATATCAGTTATTACTGAAAATATTGTTAGTGGTAAAGCTCGTACTTTCTAATATTTATTAATAAACATATATCATCACTAAAACTATAATTTATTATTTCTTATTTTTAATTTAATCAATCTAAACATCACATAAATTTTCATTTTTAATAAGGAGAATACAAATGCCGATACAAGAGACAGAAAAATCATTTAATCATAAGGAAATTGAAAAAAAAATTCAAGATTTTTGGAAAAAAAATAATATTTATGATGAAGTAAATCTTTTAAGAGGTGATGGTCCTAAATATTCATTTTTAGATGGGCCTCCATATTGTAGTGGGAATATTCATTTGGGAACTGCATGGAATAAAGTTATTAAAGATACTCATTTAAGATATAAATCCATGGAAGGTTTTAATGTTAGACGTCAAGCTGGATGGGATATGCATGGTCTTCCTATAGAACATAAGGTTGAAGAATTATTAAACCTTAAAAATAAACAGGAAATTGAAGAAAAGATAGGTATTGATAATTTTGTAAACCAATGTAAGGATTTTGCTTGTAAACACAAAAATTCAATGACAGAACAATTTAAATCTTTAGGTGTTTGGATGGATTGGAAAAATCCTTATATGACACTTGATCCTCAATATATGGAATCTTCATGGTGGACAATGCAGAAAGCACATGAAAAGGATTTACTTGTTAATGACTTACGTGTTATAAGCTGGTGTCCTCATTGTGAGACAGCTCTTGCTGCAGCTGAAATTGATTATGAAGATAAAGAAGACCCTTCAATATATGTTAAATTTCCATTAAAAGGAGAATTTTTGACTAATAACTCTTTAAAAGAGTATTTTTTAGTTTGGACTACAACTCCTTGGACTTTACCTGCTAATTTAGCAATATCTGTAAATCCTGATTTTAAATATTCTTTTGTTAAAAAAGATGATGAAATTTTAATTTTAGCTTCTAATTTACTTGAAACTGTTTTAGGTCCCCAAATCAAAATTCATAAAAGTAAAATTTTAAATGATAATGGTGAAGAAGAAATTTTAGAAGAAAAAGAAGAATTATATGAGATTGTTGAAACAGTTAATGGTGAAAAATTATTGAATTTAGAGTATGATTATCCATTAATTCATGAAATTCCAAAACACACGGATTTCAATCAAAAATTTACTAATGTGCATAAAATTTTACCAGGTGGTCATGTTGAACTGGGAGAGGGTACTGGTCTTGTACATACTGCTCCAGGTCATGGTCCAGATGATTTTGAAATGGGAAAAAAATATGATTTACCAATCTTTTCACCTGTTGATGAATCAGGAGTTTATACTTCTGAAGTTGGTAAATATGAAAATAAATTTGTTAAATCTGTTAATGATTTAATTATTGATGATTTAAAAAATAAAGATTTAATGTATAAACATGAGTTAATTAACCATAGGTATGGTGTTTGTTGGAGATGCAAAACTCCTATCATTTATTTAGCTACTAAACAATGGTTTTTAAAGGTTACTGAAATTAAAAAAGAAATGTTAAATCAAGTTTCAAAAGTTAATTGGGTTCCTAAATGGGCTGGTTCTGGCAGGTTCCATGATTGGGTAGATAATGCTAAAGATTGGACTATTTCAAGACAAAGATACTGGGGAATTCCTATCCCTATTTGGGAATGTTCAAATTGTGATAATATTGATGTTATTGGGTCATTAAGTGAATTAAAAGAAAAATCACTTTCTAAAATTGATGCTAGTGATTATGAATTGATTCATAGACCATATGTAGATAGTATTGAAATTGAATGTACTTGTGGTTCTAAAATGAATAGAGTTCCTGATGTTTTAGATGTTTGGATGGATTCAGGTGTTGCACCTTGGGCATCATTATATTATCCTCAAGAAAAAGAATCTTTTGATGAATGGTATCCATATGATTTTATAACAGAGGGTCATGATCAAACTAGAGGGTGGTTCTATTCTCAACTTGGTAGTGGTGTGATTTCATTAGATGAAGCACCCTATAAGAAAGTTTTAATGCATGGTTTTGTTTTAGATGAACAAGGAAAAAAAATGAGTAAATCTCTTGGAAATGTTGTCTCTCCTGAAGAGGTTATTGAAAAATATGGGGCAGATATTTTAAGATTTTACTTATTATGGGCTAATAAACCATGGGAAGATATTAAATTTGTTTGGGATGAATTAAATAATGTTAAAAAGATGTTTAATATTTTATGGAATGTTTATGTCTTTTCAACTACTTATATGTCATTAGATAATTTTAATCCTGATAATTGCAATGAAAATAATATTGTTTTAAGAGATGAAGATAGATGGATAATATCAAAAGCTAATACATTGCTTAGAGATGTTGGTGATGCTTTAAACAGATTATATTTTCATGATGCTACAAGAAAAATCAACCAATTTATTTTAGAAGATTTAAGTCGTTGGTATGTTAGGCTTATTAGGGGAAGGACTTGGGTTGAAAGTGATGATCCTGATAAACTTGGAGCATACTATTCATTATATTCTGCATTAATTTCTTTAATAAATGCATTATCTCCAATATCACCCCATATTACTGAAGAAATATATGAAAATTTAGTTAAAAATGTTTCTAATAACTTCAATCAAAGTATTCATATGAATAATTGGGAATTTAGTGAAGAAGATATTAATCCAGAGTTAGAAGAGAAAATGGATTATCTTAGGAATATTATTGATTCTGTTGCAAGAGCTAGGGATTCAGCAAAATATAAGCTTAGATGGCCTGTAAGCGATATTACAATTGTATCTCAAGATAGTAGAATCTTGGATGCTGTTAATGATTTAGAAGATATTATTAAAGATCAATCAAATACTAAAAATGTTTTAACTGCATATGAATTTGAAAAATTGTCATTTATAGCTAAACCTAATCTTAAAACATTAGGTCCTAGACTTAAAGGAGATATGGGCCTAGTTAAAAATTATTTAGCAAAAGCTGATGGTAATTTAATCAAAAATGAATTAGATGATACTGGTAAATTTACTATTGGTTTAGAAGGTAAGTTAATAGAATTATCAAATGAAGATATTCTTTTTGATACAGAATTACCTGATGATATGACTAGTGCAGAGTTTGATGGTGGAAATGTTTTTGTAAATACTAAAATCACACCTGAAATTTTATCTGAAGCAATGTCACGTGAACTTATTAGACGAGTTCAGGATATGAGGAAAGATATGGATTTAGATGTTGAAGCAAATATTCATGTAATCATCAAAGCTAATAATGAATTTACTAACTTGGTCTCATCAAAAGAAGAAATAATTATCAATGAAATTAGAGCTAATTCTATAGCTTTAACAAATGAAGAGATTTGTAATTCTAATTTTAACGATAATGATTATTACATTAAAAATTGGAAAATTGAAGAATACGAACTTTCAATTTTTATTAAAAGGTGATTAAATGACTTTAACACAATATGAAAAAGAATATATTCAAGGAATTCTTAAAAGAGATATGAATCTTTTAGAAGAAGGTATGCTTGATGTTATGTTTTCAGAACATTGTTCTTATAAAAGCAGTAGGCCTATTTTGAGTTTATTTCCTAGCGAAGGTGAAAATATCATTTTAGGACCTGGTGATGATGCAGGGCTTGTTTCTATTAATGATAAATATGCTTTGGCTGTGGGTATGGAGAGTCATAATCATCCTTCAGCTATTGAACCTTATGGTGGAGCTGGAACTGGTGTTGGTGGAATTTTAAGAGACATTATTTCAATGGGAGCAATGCCAATAGCTATTTTAGATTCTATTAGATTTGGACCATTAGAAGATGAAAAATCACGATACTTATTTGAACATGTTGTTAAAGGAATTTCTGATTATGGTAATCGTGTAGGAATTCCAACCGTTGGAGGTGAATTGGAATTTGATGAATCTTTTAAAGCTAACCCACTAGTCAATGTAATGTGTGCAGGTTTGGTTGAAAAAGACAAGATTTTAAGAGCTATTGCACCTAATGTTGGAGATGTTTTCTTTTTAATGGGTGGTACAACTGGTCGTGATGGTATTCATGGTGTAACTTTTGCATCAGAAGAGTTAACAGAAGATAGTGAGGAAGATAGGCCAGCTGTTCAAGTAGCAGATCCTTTCACCAAGAAAAAAGTTTTAGAAGCATCTTTAGAGATTTTTGAAAATATTAATGTTTCTGGTTGTAAAGATCTTGGTGGTGGCGGTTTAACTTGTTGTATTTCAGAACTTGCTGATTCATCAGAAAATGGAGCTATTATTTATTTAAATGAAATTCCACTTAGAGAAGAAAAGATGACTCCATATGAAATAATGTTATCTGAGTCTCAAGAGAGAATGGTATTTGTATTAAACAAGGAAGATGTTAAAAAAGCTCATGCTATATGTGAAAAACATGAAATTTCATCAAGTGTTATAGGTGAAGTTAAATCAGGAAATAATATGATTGTTTTAGATGATAATACTGAAATAGCTAATTTACCTACAATATTACTTGCTGATCCACCTTCAATAAATAGACCAATGACTCCAATAAAGCTTAAGGATAAAGAAATTAATCTTAAAGATCCTGAATTGAAAGATTCACTTTTAAAAATGATTTCTTCTCCTAATTTATCTAGTAAAAAATGGGTTTATAAGCAATATGATTATGAAGTTCAAATTCGAACAGCTGTAAAACCAGGTGATGATGCAGCTATTTTAAAAATAGATGATGAGATAGCTATTGCATTAAGTGCTGATTCTAATACGATTCACACAAAATTATCACCATATGATGGAGGTGCAGGTTCAGTTGCAGAATCTATAAGAAATGTCATATCCTGTGGAGCTAAACCTTATGCAGTTGTAGATTGTTTAAACTTTGGAAATCCTGAAAATCCTGAAATATTATGGCAATTCCAGGAATGTATAAAAGGTATGTCTGAAGTAGCTCGTTCATTCAATTCACCTGTCATTAGTGGTAATGTAAGTTTTTATAATGAAACAGAAGGTATTAAAATTAATCCTACACCTGCTTGTGGAGTTATTGGTGTTTTAGAATTAGAAAATATTAGAACAATGGAGTTTAAAAATGAAAATGATAAAATTGTTTTAATTGGTAAAACTTATGATGAAATTAATGGATCAGAATATCATAGAACTATTCATAATTTAGAAGAAGGCCTACCTCCTAAAATTAGAGTTGAATCTGAAGTTTCAAATGGATTAGCTCTTTTAAATTTAATATCGTCTGATGATAAGAAAGCTATAACTGCAGTTCATGATTGTTCTGCTGGTGGAATAGCTATTACACTTGCTGAAATGGCATTATCTAGTGATTTAGGTTTTGAAATTGACTCTTCAAAAATTATCACTGAAGGGGAGATGTCTTTAAATAATTTATTATATTCAGAAACACATGGAAGATATATTTTAACTGTTAAAAGTGAAGAACTTGAAAATGTTTTAAATGAATTAGATGTTCCTTCTTCTTGTATTGGGGAAGTAAAAGGAAATTCATTTAAAGTTGATTCTAAAGAGATAATAGTTATTTCTGATTTAAAAAATAAATATAATAATGCTTTAGAAAAATACATGCCTTAGTTGATTAAAATGAGATTATCAAAATTATTACCATTCAATGATGCAAGAATTAAAATATCTGAATTTCAAAAAACTTCAAATATTGAAGAAATTGATTTAAAAGAGGCACATAATAGAGTACTTGCATGTGATGTTTTTTCATATCATAATTCTCCTTCTTTTGATAAATCTGCTATGGATGGTTTTGCAGTAATTGCAGAAGATACTTTTGGTGCATCTCAAAACAATCCTTTGAAATTTAAAGTTATTGATTCGATTGGTGCTGGAGACTTTTCTAAAAAACAGATTAATAATAATGAAGCTATTCTCATTGCAACAGGTTCACCCATCCCTTCTGGTGCAAATGCTGTTATAATGAAAGAATTTACATCAATAAATGGTAATGATTTAGAAATCCAATCACAAGTTACACCACATGAAAATATTTCTCCAAAATCAGAAGATATTAAAAAAGGAAACAAGGTTTTAAGTCGTAATACATATATACGACCTCAAGAAATAGGTTTAATAGCTTCTGCAGGATATTCAAAAATTAAAGTTTATAAAAAACCAAAAATTAAGCTTCTTGTAACAGGCAATGAATTAGTAGAGCCTAGTGAATGTTTAAAAGAAGCTGAAATTATTAATTCAAATCAATTTATTTTATCTTCAATGATTGAAAGTTGTGGTGCAGATTTTGAATATTCTCATATTAGAGATGAATTTGATGAAACAAAAAAGGCTATTTCTGAGAGTTCTATTGATTTTGATGCAATAATTACTACAGGTGGAACAGCATTAAGTAAAGGTGATTTGGTTGTAGATGCATGTGATTATCTAGGTAAAATTATATTTCATGGGGTTTCAATTAGACCAGGTAAGCCTGCAGCTTTTGCCATTGTTAATGATTGTCCTGTTTTCATGTTATCAGGTCAGCCAGTTGCAGCTATGGGGCAATTTGATATGTTTGCAAGAAAATTTTTAATGAATATGCAAGGTTTAGATTATTCAGATAAAATTGTAAAAAGAAAATCACAAGTTAAAATACCTTCAACTGTAGGTAGAACAGATTATGTAAGGGCAGTATCAGATGATAAATTTACAAGGCATGTTTTAAATAGAGGTTCTGGAATTATTAGATCAATGGTAGAAGCGAATAGCTACATTATTATCAATGAAAATAATGAAGGAATTCAAGAAGGAGATATTATAGATGTTTTATTTTTTAATTCAATGAATTTCAATAGGTAGTTTATTATGAATGGAATATATTATTATGGAATAGCTTTTATTCTTATTTGGTTTATAGCTATTATTTTTAAAGGCCAATTAGAAAAATATGGTGTGGATGTGGGTTTTCCAGTTATAATGTGGAGAACTAAAAGACTAAGAGGACTAATTAATAGAATAGCTAATATCTCTCCAAGATTTTGGAAATGGTTTATGAATTTTGGAATTTTAATTTCAATATTTTTTATGATATTAATGGCATATGCTTTAATAATCTCACTTACAACCATTACTGAATCAGCAAATGTAGCAATATTACTTCCAGGAGTTGAAATGCCAGGTTCACCGATATTTATACCATTTTTCTATGGATTCATAGCATTGATTACAGTATTGGTTGTACATGAATTTTCACATGGAATTTTAGCACGTGCAGAAAAGATAAACATCAAATCTATTGGTTTGATTTTATTTGCAATACTGCCTGGAGCATTTGTTGAACCTGATGAAGATGAAATGGATAAAGCTCCAAAAAGTACAAGACTTAGAATATTCGCTGCAGGATCAATGGCTAATTTATCACTAGCTCTTGTTGCATTTTTAATATTTTCAGCTATTGGATCTTATGGAATTCCAGGATTTTTCGATGAATCTGGAATTGAGATTAAACAAGTTGTTGATGATTCTCCATCATATGGAGTTTTAAAAGAAGGAATGATTATAACAGCTATTAATGGTGAAGAAGTACATGATTCAGATAGCTATTTAAATGCAGTTTCAAATTTTAAACCAAATGATAATGCAACAATAGTTACAAATCAAGGAACATTTCATTTAAAGTTAGTTGAAAATCCAAATAATAAATCTCTAGGTTATATGGGTATTCAAGGTGAAATTCATTTAGAAACAAAAGATACACTATTAGGAGATCAAATACCATGGGTACTATTTACTTTCTCAGAGCTATTCAAATGGATATTTTTCCTAAATTTTGCTGTAGGAACATTTAATCTTTTGCCCGCTAAACCATTAGATGGTGGCCACATGTTAGAAGATCTTTTAAGGTATAAATTACCTGAAAATATTGTAAGAACAATTATAACATCCCTTACAGCTATTTTTTGGATTATAATAATATTTTCAATTTTATATAGCTTATTCTTAGGAATGAGTTAAAGTTTATTTTATTAATGAAAATAAACTTTATTTTTAATTTATAAAATAAATACAATGTTTATAAAGAATCATTAATCAAAAAATTAGTTTTTTAAATATATGAGGGTCGGCCAAAATTCAAAATCATTTTCTTAAAACGATAGATTAATCCTTTGTTTGAGATTTGAAGAAACATCTTTCTTGAAAAAGGTATTTTTATCCGACACTCAAAATATTTAAAAAGAAAAAGAAATTTAGAAGTATCTTTTTAAAAGCCCTTCTAAAATCTTGTAATGACGAGCTTCATCTTTAGAACTTTCATAGAAGAAATTTTTAGCATCATCAAGTTCACAAGATTCACATTCTTCAGCAGCATCATTTTTTTCTTGATTTGCCATTTTTTCACCCTCTAACATCATTTCGAGGTTTTCTTTTAAGGTTGGTTTTATAACACCATTCATTTCAGCAAATCTAGCTGCATGTTCTGCTTCTTCTTTAGCTAATCTTTTAAGCACTTCAGCTATTTCACCATGGCCTTCTCTTGAAGCTTGTCTTGCCATTGCAAGATACATTCCTACTTCTTGTACTTCGCCCATGAAATTAGCTTGTACTTCTTTTTCTATATTAGTACCTTTTGTAATTCCAACTTTATGTTCAAATTTTACCATATTCAATTCCTCCAAGATTAATTTTTCTTATTTTTTATTAATATACTTTTATAATTTTTTAGCTTCTTTAACTAATTCTTCTCCTAATTTAAAACTATCTAATTCTTCATCTTCTGTTGGAACAAAAATAATTTCTTGGCTATTAATTACATTAAATCCAGACTCAGATAATTCTTTAGCAAGTTTCTCTGGAGAACCACCTTGTCCACCCATTGAACCAAAAGTTACACAAGTTCTTTCAATACCAGTTTTATCAAATCTTAAACCTTTTAAATAGTAAATTATATCTGCTATACTAGGGTAAGGTTGATCGTTTATTGTTGGTGCTCCAATAGCTACGCCTTTACTTGTTAAAATACTTTTAACGATTTCACTTCTTTCATCTTCATGTAAATAAAACATTTCAACATCATAGCCTTCATTCATAGCACCTTCAGCTATTTCTTTAGCCATTTTTTGTGTGGAGTAATGCATAGTATCATAAATGATAGTAATTTTATCTTCACATTTACCAGTTGCCCAATCATTATATGCTTCAATAATTTTCATTGGATTTGTCCAGATTTGTCCATGTGAGGGTGCAATCATTTTAATTTGATCAAGTAAACCTAGTTCTTTTATTTCATTTAATTTTTTAAGTACTAATTTAGATAATGGTGTAATTAAATTTGCATAGAATTTTTTTGATGCATCCATTAATACATATTCGGGGATGTCTGTATCATATCTTTTTGAATAACACAAGTGTTGACCAAATGCATCATTAGGGAATAATATTCCATCATCTACTAGTAATGTAAACATACTATCGGGCCAATGAAGTAAAAATGCATCTAAAAATGCTAAAGTTTTCTTACCTACACTTAAACTATCTCCTGTTCCAACAATTACATATTCACAATCTTTTAAAGATGGAAAATGTTTTAATAACCCTTTTTTAGCTATTTTACTACAATAAATTGGTGCATTAGGGAATCTTTTATGTAAATCTATTAATACTCCACTGTGATCTAGTTCTACATGGTTTTGAATAATATAATCAATTTCAATAGAATCTTTACCTTCTTGTGCAAATGCATCATCAATTCTTGCCATCATTTCCTTTGTATTTCCAGGATATGCATTATCAATTAAAGCAACTTTATCATCACTAAATACTAAATATGCATTGTAGGTTGTTCCATCTAAGGTGTAACCATGATAAGTTCTTATGTTCCAATCAAGTATACCTATCCAATATACTCCATCTCCTATTTTTTCTGCTCTTGCTTTCATGTTATCACATTTGTTTATATGTATTATAAGTTATTTAAAATTTGTCAATATACGAACAGTTTTTATCTTATTAAAATATCTTTTATAGTCTATTTCTTTATTTAAATTTTATACATCTTTTTAATTATTTTTATGTATTTTGTTTATTAATTTTTCAATTAAAAAAAATAGTAAATTATTTAAACTATATTTTTTAAATTTATTATTAATTACTTTTATTGTTGGTTATTATGTTAGTTAGTGAAAACAAGAAAAAACAAAAACCAGTACAAATTTTTTCAAAACAGGATTTTTCCTCTGAAGTTAATGTTATTAAAAGCGAAGTAAAGCTTACTATTTTAGAGATGCTTAAAAATAAAAACATGGAATTCGATGAGATTGTTAAAAATACTGGTAAATCTAAATCTACTATTTCTGTTCATCTTAAAGGGCTTAGGGAGAAAGGAATTATATCTTATGATGTAAATCCTAATGATTGTCGTAGAAAGACTTTTTATTTAAATTCTAGATTTTTAGGTGCTGTAAATGTTTCAAAACCTCAAGAATTAATTGAAAGAACAAAAGAATATTTAATTGATAATATAGTCAAAGATGATAATTTTGAATTTTCATTATTACTTTTCCATACTTTAAGAGCTACTTTGATTCAAGAAGGAGTAAATATTGATCCTATTTTACATGATACTGGTTTGACTATTGGAAATACAATTTTTGAATTTGTATATGATGAAAATTTTGATATGTTCTTAGATAATATTATTAAATTCTGGGAAGATAAAGGACTTGGAAAACTTAGTATTGAAAAAAGTCAAATAATCAAATTTACTGTCGTGGATTGTTTTGAATGTGCATTTTTACCAAAAACAGGAAAACCTGCATGTTATTTAGATTCAGGCATAATTGAAGCTTTGTTTACAAATTATTTTGGCTTTCGAATTTCTGTTGTTGAAGTAGAATGTTATACTATGGGAGATGAAAGGTGTACATTTGAAATCGAACCTATGAATGATAAATTCTAATTATTTTTCTAGTTTTACTATTGTAGTACATAAATAAGGTTTATCTTTTGAAAAACCATCTATAATTTTCTGATTCTTTTGTGTGGCATTTTGAACTGAGGTTATTTCTTTATTCCCTTCTTTTGAGTGTATTAAATTTTCTAATTCTTCTGGATTTCTTGATGTTTTCATTAAAACAATACTGTTACTAAAATCTAATACTTTATCTAATCTTTCATCAATTTTTGGAACAATAGAGAGTATTTCATTTTTTTCAACTAATGGCTTATTGATACTAGAAGCACAAGCTGTAAATGAGGTTATTCCTGGAACTAACTCTGTTTCATAATTATCAAAAAGGATTTTTTGAACATAAGAGAATGTACTAAATATTGATGGGTCTCCTAAAGTTATAAAACCAACATCTTTTCCTTTATCTAAATAATCAGCTATTATGATACTTGCTTCTTTCCAATGTTTTTCTAGTGTTTCATCATTTTCTGTCATAGGAAAAACTGGTTCAACTACCATTAATTTCTCATAATCATCTCTTTCCTCAAGAATCGGTTTTGCAATAGATAGTGCTATGCTTTCTTTTTTAGGTGAAGACTTAGGAGAACATATTACATCTACTTTTTTTAATATTTTAGATGCTTTTATTGTTATAAGTTCACTGTCCCCTGGCCCTATTCCAATTCCATATAATTTTCCTTTATTCGCCATACAATCACAATTAATTAATTTTCATATTTGTTTCCAAACACACTTACTTAATTTATTTATGTAATAACAACTAATATATAATTAATGTCAAATTCTATTTTTTGTTCTAATTGTTCTATGATTAAAAATAACTGTGTTTGTGGTAAATATAACTCTAAAAATAGTAATAAAGATTTTTTTAGAGGGGAAAATGATATGGAAAAACCTAAAGATTTATTTTCATTTGAAAAAAACGAATTAGATGTAAATGAAGAAATTCCTGAAATCTATTCTATTGAAGAACATAAATTACAAGAAGATAAAATCAATAAACTAAAAGAAGAATATCCTAATGTTAATGAATATATTTTAGAGAATTTTCCATTTGAAAAGCCTAGACTTGGTCAACTTCAAATTATAGAGGATATTGTTGAAGCTATTGAAAATGGTTATAAATATATTATTTTAGAAGCAGGTACTGGGACTGGTAAATCTGTTATTGGTGCAACTCTTGCAAAAATGTATGAGTCCTCCTACATATTAACCATGACAAAACAACTGCAATCACAGTATAAGCAGGATTTTGATTTTCCACTTGTTAAAGGTAGGGGTAATTTTTTTTGTCTTCAAGATAATTTAGACTCCACTTGTGATATAGGTACTTGTAAAACAACTCCGTCATCAAGTAAATTTTTTTGTCAATATGGAGTTGGAAAAAATCCTACTTTAGGTTCAACTGAAGCATTTGAAGACTCTTATGGAGGGTCTGTTTTTTATAATTCAGATGCACATTGTCATTATTGGGAGCAAAAAACAAATTCTATTAAATCTCCAATTACTTTAATGAATTATGACTATGCAATTTTAGAATTAAATTATGTTAAACATTTTTCTCCAAGATCATTAATGATTTTAGATGAAGCTCATAATATTGAAGATAAGCTAATGAGAACAATGGAAGTGAATTTATATAATAAACGTTTAGAAAAAGATATTTCAAAATCAATAGCTCCTGAAACATTAAAACAAGGAGAATTAAAAGATTGGATTTTAGAAATTGAAGCTATTTATGAAGCTTATAAAGATATCGATATTAAAGAATTATCTAAAAATAAGGCAGACAGAATTGTTTCAACTATTTCTAAATTAAAACAATTAAAAGAAAATTTAGAAAAAGAACCAAGTAATTGGGTAATAGATTCAAGTGATTATGGAGTTTCATTTAAACCTTTAAGAGTTCATCACTACGCAAAAGATTATTTATTTAAACATGCTGATGTTTGTTTATTTTTAAGTGCAACAATACTTTCACATAAAATGTTTTCTAAATGGCTAGGTTTAAATCCAAATGAAGTGTATCATATTAAAGTAGATAGTCCTTTTGAAGTTAAACATCGGCCGGTTGAATTGAAATTAGCTGGTAAAATGTCAGCAAATAGAATTAAACAAACTGCCCCAAAAACAATACCTATACTAAAAGAAATATTAGATAAACACAAAGATGATAAAGGTTTAATTCATACTCATAGTTATAAGTGTCAACAATATATCAATAAAAATTTGCTAAATTCTAGATTAATTTCTCATGGATCAATGAATAGAGAAACTGTTTTAAATCATTTTGAAGAAGATGAAAATCCATTAGTTTTAGTTTCACCATCGATGAGTGAGGGTGTTGATTTACCTTATGATAAATGTAGATTTCAAGTAATTTATAAAGTACCATTTCCATATTTAGGGGATAAACAAGTAAACATGAGGAGAAAAAAAGATCAAAGATGGTATGCTTATAAAACTGTCATGACATTAATGCAAGCTTATGGTCGTGGAATGAGAGCAGAAGATGATTCATGTTATACATATATTTTAGATAGTGATATTAACATGCTATTTAAAAGTCCCTTGTATAAATCATTAATTCCAGAATTTTTTAAAGAAGCTATTATTTAAAGCATTTTTACTTTTATTGATTAAAAATCTAAAATATTTAATATATTTTTTTTATTCGAAAGTAAAAAAAACTATCATTAATTAATTTAGTTTATTAACTAGTTTTTACATATAATCAAAAAATAAATTAAATTAAGATTATAATAACCATTAAATAAATTAAGAAATATATTATTTTAATATATAAAATATATTGTTAAAAACAATTGGAGGTATAAAATGTTTGGGATGGATATTGAAAAACTAAAAAAAGAACACATGAATTTACCAGACAAAATAAAAATATTTGACACGACACTGAGGGATGGAGAGCAAGCTCCGGGTATTGCTTTAACAGTGGATGATAAAATTCAAATAGCTAAAAAATTAGATGATTTAGGAGTAAATACTATTGAAATAGGTTTTCCAATAGTATCTGAAGGTGAAAAAGAAACTGCAAGAACTGTTAAATCATTAGGTTTAAATGCTGAAATTTGTGGTTTAGCTAGAGTTCTAAAAAAAGATTTAGATGCATTAATTGATTCAGATTTATCTTATGTACATACTTTTATTGGTACCTCTCCATTACACAGAGATTATAAACTTAAAATGTCTAAAGAAGAAATTTTAGATAAATCAGTTGAAGCTATTGAATATGCAAAAGATCATGGAATCACTGTTGAATTTTCTGCAGAAGATTCAACTAGAACTGAAAAAGATTATTTAATTGAAGTTTATAAAGCTGCAGAGGATGCTGGAGCATCTACTATTAATGTTCCTGATACTGTTGGTGTTTTAACTCCAGTTATAGCTAAATCCTTAATTCAGGATCTTAAAAAAGAATTAAAAACACCTATCAGTGTTCATTTCCATAATGATTTTGGTCTTGCAACTGCTAACTCGTTAATGGCTATTGAAGCTGGTGCATCTCAAGCTCATGTTACTGTTAATGGTTTAGGCGAAAGGGGAGGTAATGCATCTTTAGAAGAACTTGTTGTTTCTTTAGCTGTTGCATATGATATTGATTTAGATATTGACACAACAAAGCTTTACAATTTATCTGACTTTGTTAGTAAATTAACTGGTGTTAAAATTTCTCCTAACAAACCTATTGTTGGGGGCAATGCTTTTGCTCATGAATCAGGTATTCATGTTCATGGTATTTTAGAAAATACTTCAACTTATGAGCCCATTAATCCTGAATTTGTTGGTCATTCTAGAAAAATAGCTTTAGGAAAACATACTGGTGCAAATGGATTAAAATCTAAATTAGATGAATTTAATATAGATTTATCTGAAGAACAGTTTTGTTCTGTTTATGATCAAATTAAATCATTAGGTGATAAAGGTAAGACTATTACTGATGCTGATTTAAAAGCTATTGCTGTTACAGAGATAAGTACTTCTGAAGAAGAATATATTAAACTTTTAGGTTTAGCTGTTATGAGTGGTGAAACTGTTTCTCCTTCTGCTACTGTTAAACTTTTAATAGATGGTGAAGAAAAAGAAACTTCTAAAACTGGGGTTGGGCCAGTTGATGCAGCTTTAAATGCTATTAAATCTTTAATTCAAGAAACAACTTCTATTGAATTAGAAGAATATAATATTGATGCTATTACTGGTGGAACCGATGCTTTAGCTGAAGTTTTTGTTGTTACTTCTGATGGAAAAGGTAATAAAGCAACTGGAAGAGCTACTCGTGATGATGTTGTTATGGCTAGTGTAATAGCTGTTTTAAATTCAATTAATAAATTATTAGTTATTCAAAACTCTTAATTTTATTTTTTCTTTTTAAAATTTCATTTTGATATAAACTTTTATATATATTGATAAATAAAATATTTTTAATACATCTTTGGAGGTTAATATAAATGGAAGAAAATGTAATTTACATTGGAAATAAACCAGTAATGAACTATGTCTTGGCAGTGGTAACTCAAATGAATGGTGGAACCGAAGAGGTATTTTTAAAGGCTCGTGGACGTGCTATTAGTAAAGCTGTTGATGTTGCTGAAATTGTTAGAAATAGATTTATACCTGAGTCTGATGTTGGAACAATTGATATTTCTACTGAAGAGATTACTAATAATGAAGGTATTAAAACTAATGTTTCTACAATAGAAATTCAAATTAAAAAGGATTAATCTCCTTATATACTATTTTTTATTTCAAGTTCCAATAGCTATTGTTAATAAATTTCTAAGCCCTGGAGCTAGGCCTAATACAAACATTACTAATTTTAATAATCCATTTAAAGTTTCATCTTCAATATATTTATCTACTAAATAAATACAAGAAATTATTACTATTAATTTTAATGGATACATTGTAATAGCTGTTTGAAATATATTGTATATTCCACTAGGTAGTACATGTTGTTCAGTATAATTGTAAAAATCTACTCCTACAAAAGTTGTTGTTGCATCAAGTATATGTGCAGATATTATAGATAAGTTTATTTTACTTTTAAAGATTTTAAAATATTTCCCTAAAATTAAAAATAAAGAACTTATAACAAGCCATATTAATAAGATTAATAAAATAGCTTCTAAATTTATTTCATTTATTAATAATAATGGAAAAATAGAAATAAGTGATCCTAATAAAAATATTGATTTTCTATAATCTATTGTATTTTTTAAAATATATCCAATTAGTAATATTATAATTCCAATAAAACCTACTATAAAATAGATTCCTGGAGTTATTAAAAAATAATTATATTGTAATATATTATTATCTACTAAAGCTCTTATTGTAGATCCAAATAAAATCAATGGAATTAAACTATATATTAGATTTTTTGGATTAATATTTATCTTTTTAAATAATCTATAAATTAATTCTAAAAATATAATTAAAATTATTCCATATATCAATGTATTAAAAATTGTATACCCTGAGAAAAAATATTCTTTTAAGAAATCATTAAATAACATTATTTATACTCAAACTTTCTAATAGAAATTAATTATATATTAATTTTTTCAAGTAGACTATTTTTCATGTTTTTAAAATATGAACTTCCTTTTCCTTTAGATTTTACTTTACTTTTAGAAATTGACTTTAAAACACTATCTATTGATAATTCACAATTTATTTCTGTATAACAAGTTCCAATAGTTTTTAAAACATGAGAATCACTTGCACCAATTTCTGGTATATTATTTTTTATAGAATAATTTTTAGCTTTTTTATTACTGTAACCTATAAAATATTTAGCATTTAAAACTTCCATTGCATCCATCTTTATTTTATCAGGATCTACTTTTGAAAATAAACCACTTCTATAAAAACTATAGGGATGAGGTATAATAGCTATTCCTCCTTGATCATGAATTTTATCTATTGTATCTTCAGGAGATAATCCTTTGTCTATATTTTCTTCTACACCTAAACCAAGAATATGCCCTTTACTTGATGAAATTTCAATTGAAGGAACTACAATTATATCATTATATTTTTTTGACTCTTTAATAGCTACTTTTGATCCTTCAACAGTATTATGATCACTTATAGCTATAATATCCATCTTTTTTTTAATAGCTACTTTTAAAATATCTGAAATTTTTGAATCAGAATCATGAGAATAAAAACTATGTATATGTGGATCTAAATTATATTTCATATTATTCTTTTAAATATTCTAATGTTTTAATTAAACCAATTGTTCCTGTCATCATCACATCTCCTCCAGGACATGCATAATACCAGTCTAAATCTGTTTCTTCTATTAGTTTTCTTTTTGGACCACTTACTACAACTTTTTCTATTTGAGATATTGGATTTATTGTATGTGCTCCATGTCCATTATCATTATATATTTCTTCATTTGTGATCTTTCCACTAGCTAACCTTTTAATATATTTTTCTAATGACTCTTTTGTAAGTGAAGAGGTGTGATGCTCAAATATTCCTTGAATCTTATTATCTTCTATTGCAGCTGCTGTTGTATGACCATTTCCAATGTCAATTACTATATAGCTATTTAATTTTTTAATATTTTCATCATAGCACATTCCACAAATCGATGCAAACTTTGTATCCATTATTAATGGATTTAATTTGTTTTTATTTTTTATTGTAGATTCGACTGATTTCATTCTAGAATAATATTTTGGTATATTGTCTAAGAAACCAAATTCTTCAACATTTATTGGATTCTTTAATTTTTCTCTAATTTTTTCAAATCTAAAATCACGATCTCCCATTTTCTCATTATATCCATGATCTTGAACTGCAATAGCTATTTCATCTATTTCATAATCTAAATCATAATTTAAAAATGTTTTGTTTAGTTTTTCTAAATATATATCCTTTAATTCAATTTTTGAATAATCATTATATTTATCACTGTATGTATCTATTTTTATTCCAAAGCTTTTAACTTCATTTAAATTATCTCTTATTGTTTTTGCACACTCTTCTTCCATTACTACTTCATATCCTTTTTCAATATGTTCTACTATTTTTCTTTTTAATTTTCCACCTCCCATTATTTTTCCTGTAAAAAATATATTATTTTTTATTGTATCTATTTTTTGGGCTATGTATAAATGGGGTGATGGTAGTACTAATTTAGTAGAATTTTCTAATTCTTTACTTGTATCATAATATAGTATATCTTGTGTACCTGTACCTACATCAATAGCTAATATTTTCATATTCTTTTATTGTTTTTACTAATATTAATAATTATCATTAAAACTTATAAGTTATAACTAATAAGTTAAAAATTACAACATATACTTTATAAGTAATAAGTTAACATATATAACATATAAGTTAAAAGTTATTTCTTATAACTTATAACTTGTAACTTTTAACTTAAAACTTATTACTTAAATCTTATTTCTTTTAACTTAAAAGGTGAAAAATATGGGAGAGATAATAGCTATTATGAATCAAAAAGGGGGATGTGGTAAAACTACTACTACTGTAAATTTAGCTACTTCTCTAGCTAGTTTAGGAAAATCAGTTTTAGTCGTTGACATGGATCCTCAGGCAAATACAACTACAAGTTTTGGAATAGATAAAAATGAAGTAGAAAATACTATTTATTCAGTTTTAATAGGGGAATTAAATGTTAAAAAAGCTGTTAGAAACACATTTATTCAAAATCTTTTTATTATTCCAAGTAATATTTCATTAAGTGGTGCAGGTGTAGAACTTAGTAAGGAAGAAAACTATCATATAATTTTTAAAGAAGCATTAAATCCAGTAACTTCCATTTTTGATTATATTTTAATTGACTTACCTCCTTCTTTAGGAGTCTTAACTGTAAATGCAATTGTTGCATCTGACAGTGTTTTAATACCTATTCAAGCGGAATATTATGCATTGGAAGGTGTTGCTGATTTAATTAATACAATAAAACTGGTAGAAAATAGACTTAAAAGTCCAACTCCTATCAAAGGAATATTATTAACTTTATTTGATAGAAGAACATTATTATCTAAAGAAGTTCAAAAAGAACTTAAAAAATTCTTTGAAAATAAAGAACATATTTTCAAAACTATAATTCCAAGAAATATTAAACTAGCTGAAGCTCCAAGTCATGGAAAACCGTGTATAATCTATGATCCTGAAAGCACAGGATCTATTGCCTATTATAATTTAGCTAAGGAAATTTTGGTATTGGATAATGAGGGATAAGATGGCAAAGAAAAAGAAAACTCTTGGTAAAGGGCTTGACTCTTTAATTCCAGATGTTTATGATGAAAATTTTGATGAAACCTCATCTAAGAGTTTAGAAGATATATTAGATGATGATGAATTAATTGAAGAAAAAGATATTATTGATGAGGATCTTTCTAAAGAAGTCTCTGAGAAAAGTGATGAAGATCATAATAATGAAGATCTTACTAAAGAAAATTTAGAAATAGCTAATAAAGAAGATGAAAATAAAAAATTAAATAAGATTATTGATTATTCAAAACCCTCAACTGAAACTCTTGTAGATTCTAGTCTTGAAAATAATGAAGAAAAAAATCTTAATTTAAATGAAATAGCTATTAATCAAGAACTAACTGATAAAGTAATTGAAGAAGTTAAAAAAAATCCAAGAATAACTTTATGGTCTGTTCGCTCTGCTGCAGTTTTCAGATATTTAAGAAAAACAGAGCCAGAATTTAGTATTAGTAAAGAAGCTTCTAAATTAATTGATGAAGCAGTTAGTAGTAAATATCCTGATATTTGGAAATTATTTGATATTTAATATTTATCTAAACTTCTTTGTTCTTGTCCTTTTAACTTAATGTATGGTTCTGCTCTATTAACTACGACACCAACTTTTTTTAAATCTTTTTTATTTTCAAATAAATTTTTTTTACGTATATTAATAATTTTTCGAGCAGATTTTACTCCAATTCCTGGAACTCTAATTAAATCTTTATATGGTGATTTATTTATTTCAATTGGAAATATATTCATTTTTCTTGCTGCTAATATTTTAGGATCTTCTTCTAGTGAAAGTTTATCACTTTCATCAAAAACCAATTCTTTTAATTTAAAATTATAATCATTTAATAAACTATCTGCATTATATAATTTTGATGTTCTATTTACATCACATTCTTTTTTGTTTTCGAAATCTGTTCCTTCAATTGGAGAAAACGCACTAAAATATGTTCTTTTTAAATTAGATTTTTTATATAATTTTTCCATTCTATTTAAAATTTCTCTATCAGTTTCATTATTTGCTCCAACAATTAATTGTGTTGTATGTGTTAAATTAGGATAAGTATCATTTTTTCCTTCTAAAGAATTTATCCAAGATAATCTTTTTAAAATATCTTTATTATAATCTTTTGTTGATGATAATTCTTCTAAACCTGAAGGAGTAGCTGCTTCAATATTCAAACTTACTCTATTTGCAAGAGACATAGCTCGTTTAATAGAATCTTTTGATGCTCCAGGTACAATTTTTAGATGGATGTAATCATCATATTCATATTTTTTTCGAAGAATTCTTATTGTTTCTATGGTCTTCTCCATTGTACTATCTTCATCATCACCAATTCCTGAACTTAAAAACAAACCATTAACATAATTATTATTATAATAACTTAAAAAAACTCTAGCTAATTCTTCAGGATTGAATTCTAAACGTGTAAAATTATTTTTATTTTGGTTTATACAATATTTACAATCATTTTTACATTTATTACTAAGTAATGTTTTAAATAAAGGAATTTCACATCCATTTGCTCCTTTTGTATGATAAATTCCAGGCATATTTATTTGTGAACTTTTATTATGGTTTACATAATCACATAAATCATACTGGGCAGAATCAGTTAAAACTTTCATCTTATTTAATGTATTCATAAATGTATTATGTTTTTATTTTTTATTAAATTTTTTTACTTATAATAAATGATGAAAATAATATTTCATAATATTAATGTCAGTGTCAATTTGTTAGTTGGTTTTTTTGCACTCAATTTTTTATTTCTTTTTATTGTTAGATTTTTTGATAATTGTGCCTTGGCACGTGTTTTTTTCATAAAATAAGAATAGTAAGCTTTATATGAGTGGAGAGC
>JAHKLT010000002.1 GCA_020854915.1 Methanobacteriaceae archaeon
AAAATATAACATTAATATAACGAACTTAAAAAATTAACCAAAAATAAAGAAGTACAGCTTATTTTATGCATTTATAACCTGATTTTCAAAAAACTTGATTTTCAAAAATTTCTCAAAAACCCACCAAAACTTTACAACCTCCTTTTCACCATTGATAATGATGTTTTTTATAGTATTGTATGTTTTATATACATCATATCCATCATTTTCAATTAGTTTAGCATTTTTTAAGAGATATAGGTCTTCAATTGAATGTAAATTTAAATTATTAATATTATGATATAAGAAAAAATCAAAAAAATTATTTATAACAAGTAATAGTGAGTCATTAAAGTCTAATAAATTAATTAAATATAATCTAATTTCATTACTTAGATAATAATTACTATTTTCTCTAAATACATATCCTTCTTTTTCTAATTTTCCAATATTGGTAGATATAGAACTATAACTTAGAGATGTTTCTTTATTTATCTCTTTCATTGTTAAGTCTTCTTCAAAAAGAACAGTTAGTATCTTTAATCTTATTTTAGAATTTGTAATAAATATCATCTTCTCATTTATTTTCATATATTTATTTAAGTATTCATTTTTAAAAGAATTCATTTTAGAACAACCTATAAATTTTAGTAATAATTTTATATTAATTTATATTACTAAAAAATATAAAACTTTTTAAAGTGAGTAAAAGCCAAAATAAATAAAAGTTAATATGTTTTTTATAATAAAATCATTGAATTTAACCTTATTCTCATAAGATAAAAATAAAAATATTGATTTATGAATTTAAAATCTTTTGAAAGCAATTAAAACAATAAAAATATTTTAAATAATTTTATATTTTATTAAAAATATATTTTATCATTAAAAAGTGATAAAATGATAGATACACATATGCATGGTGATGCTAGAAGTAGTGAAGATTTTCAAAAGATGTATTTAGCAGGAATTGATACTGCAATAACCTGTGCTTTTTACCCATACACATTATTTAATGAGCATGTTTTATTAAATCATCTAAATAGAATTTTAGAATATGATACTAAAAGAGCAAAAGAATATGGACTAGAATTAAAAGTGGCTTTAGGAATTCACCCTGCAAATAGCTATATAAAACCAGATTTAATATATGAAAATATTAATAAATGGATTGAAGAAGAAAAAATAATAGCTATTGGAGAAATAGGATTAGAAGATTGCAATAAAGAAGAAATAGATATTTTTAAAGAACAATTAAAAATAGCTGATAGTAGTAAAACAAAGATAATCATACACACACCAAGAGAAAATAAAAAAGAAACAGTTCTAAGAATAAAAGAAATAGTCTCAGAAAATATTAATCCAAAATTAGTAGTTATAGATCATGTAAATTTAAATATAATTGATGAGGTTATAGATGAAGATTATACTCTTGGATTAACAGTACAACCACAAAAAATGGAAGTTAAAGAAGCTATAGAAATATTGGATAACTATGGGTTTGATAAGTTTTTATTAAATAGTGATATAAGTAATAAACCATCAGATCCTTTGTCTGTTCCAAAAACAGTCCGAGAATTAACTAAATTAAATTATAATAAAAAGAAAATAGAAAAAGTAGCATTTAAAAATGCTAAAAAGTTTTTTAATATATAATAATTAATCTTTTTTCATTAAATTTACTCTTTTTGGTGAGACAAGGATTAAATTCTTATTTTTACATTGTGCAAGTAGAAATGCTTGTGCACCATGGCTTTCGCGAATATATTTAAGTTTACTACCAGCCATTCTAAAGTCTCTTTTGCTCTTTCTCTCTAAAAAAGATAAATCCAAAATAACAGGATTACTTTCTTCAACTACTTGATCAACCACATAATCCATATCATCAGTAGATTTAGGTCTAATTAAAATAATTTCATAAAATGACTGTTCTGGAGATATAGTGTAATCATTATCAGGAGAATAAGTTCCCCTATAACGATTATCCCACTTATTATTATTTTTATTATCCAAACTTTCCTCAAATCCTAAACTACGCTTTAAAGTATCTGTAAAACTCATACATTATTCTCCTGTAAAAACTCTAAAATAACATCTAATAATTTTGAAGCACCATTATTATAAACATCTTCAGCTGCTAAGTTAAATTCTTTTTCATATTCTTCTATGGTTGAATCAGAATTTTTTAAATTAAGTGATAAACCTATAACTTTAGTTGGTTCTAAAGATTCAATAGCTTTGATTTCCTCTTGGATTCCTCTTGGATTCCTATAAGGGTGATTTGGTCTATGACCTACAATAACAGCATCAGGAGCAGCACCTATTAAAATAGATGCAGATAAACCTCTAGGATGAGGATTGCCTTTTTCAGTTAAACTAGATTGACCTTCAATAAAGATAATATCTGGATTTAAATGTTCATCAGCATATTTTATTGAACTTAAAATAGCTGCTGGAACATCCATCGAAGATAAACTACCTGCCCTAAAATTAAAGTCTGTTGGTGGTTCTAATCCCATTTCATCTGTAGAAATAATAGCTGGTTTTAAACCTTTTTCTTTTGCAGCTTCCCCAAGCATTTTAGTTGTTGTTCTTTTTCCACATTCTTGAGATGTTCCACCAATAAATATTACAGGATTTTTAGATTTATAAGAAATCTTTGGTAAAACTTCAGAACAATTATCAGGACTAGAACCAGAAATTTTTTTTACAACCTCCATTCTAGGACTAATTTCTTTTATAACAACATTTTTTTCCTTAGCAAATTTTAAAAGAGCATCATTATTTTTAACAGATAAAGAGCGAAAAGAACAAACGACATTCTTACCATAGTTAATAGCTTGAACAGCATATTTAAGAGCAGAACCTTCAGCACCAATAGGTAGCATAATAGCTACAGAATTAAAATCAGAATTATTTAAATGATTTTCTAAATTTGGATAAACTATTTCTCCACAGAAAAGCTTCCCTTGTTTATTTATATCATCATCCACAAATCCTACTGTTTTTATTCCTTCAAGATTAGAGAATTTCTCTCCTCCTCCACCACATCCAACAATCAAAAAAGAGTTAAGTTCTTGAAGATCTTTTACTGAATTAACTGAATACAAAATACCACTCCTGAAATAACATGAACACAATATTTAATAATTTTAATTAAATTTAAATAAATTTATTAATACAAATAATTTATTTATAAAATATTTATATTAATAAATAGTAATAATATATTTTAAAAATATTTTTAATCTTTTAATATTTATGGTATTCTTCATTATTAAATATATGAGTTTTTATATGTTTTTGAAATTATCAAAATAAGTAAAATATTCATTAAGATAGTTATAATCAAGGCTAATAATTTATTTAAAAGTTTTTTGATAATAATAAATTGTTATTAAGCTTAAATTTTCAAAAAAATAGAAAAATATTTTTGTTTTTAATTTTTATATTCTAAATGTATTTTTTAGTTAAACAAAATATTTAGACCTGATATATAAAATATTTCAAAACATCTATTTCAAAAGAAAAAGCTATTAGTTCTTTTCAATGTGAATAAAACATTGTAATACATCATTTATTTTTTAACTAAAAGTTTAATTATCATAAAAAGTAAAATAATTATAATAATTTAAATTTTTAGGATTGATACTTTTGAGAAAACCATATGTAATTCTAATAGGAAGTGCTTCAGGAATAGGAAAATCTACAGTATCTGCAGAACTTGCTAAAGAATTAAATATTAAGCATTTAGTTGAAAGTGATTTTATAAGAGCTGTAGTTAGAGGAATTATTGGTAATGATTATGCTCCCTCACTTCATGAATCATCATATAATGCATACAAAACACTTAGAGACTCAAGTAACTATGAAAATTACGAAGAATTAGTAGCTAGTGGTTTTGAAGAACATGCATCTTTTGTTATTCCAGCACTTGAGAAGGTAATTGAAAGAGCTATTACAGATTATGATGACATTATTATTGAAGGAGTACACTTACTTCCAGGCTCAATTCACCTAAAGAAATTTAAAGATAAAGCAAATATATACTTTTTTGTTTTATCTGCTGATGAAGAATCCCATAAAAGTCGCTTTGTTAAAAGAGCCGTTCAAATACACCGTGGTGGAAAACAATTAGATTATTTTACAGAAAACAGAATAATACATGATTATCTTATTACAAAAGCAAAAGAAAATTCTATTGATATTATTGATACTGAAAATATTGAAATTACAATGCAAAAAATGTTAATGTACATAAACAGAACTTGTGATATAGTATTACTTAAAAATAATGTTGATGAGATTCCTAAGCTAATAGACATTCTTTTAAAAGACAACAATGGAGTACTTGAGAAGATATCTTATAAAATTGAAGGATTTAAAAATCCATTAGTTAGAAACATAAATCTTTCTGATTATAAAGAAGCACAAAAATTCATATCAGCACTAGATGAAAATCCTAATAAAAAAAGAGAACTTCAAAAAATTTATAATTTATCAAAATTCAGGATAACAAAGATTTGTGCAGCAAATAAAGAAGCTTTAGACAAAATTATTTCTGAATTAAAAGAAAATAATTTCATATATGAAGAATAGGGTGTTAAATTGGAAGAAATTAATGAAATGATTATTACTTGTCCTACTTGCCATGAAAAAGAATCTGCAAAGTCAATAATGAAAGAGATTGAAATACCTCACTTTGGAAAAGTATTAGAAACAACAATAGTCTGTGAAAATTGTAATTACAAACATAATGATGTAATAGCTTTAGAACAAAAAGAACCAGCAAAACATCAGCTTAAAATTACAAAAAAAACATTATCCTCAAGAGTCGTTAGATCACAATCAGCTACAGTAAGTATCCCTGAAATTGGAGTTAAAGTTGAACCTGGACCAAAATCAGAAGGTTATGTTTCAAATGTTGAAGGAATAATTGTTAGATTTGAAAATGCTGTAAAAAGAGCTTTAAATTTATTTTCTGATAAAGATTCATTAGAAAAAGCTGAAAATATTCTTGAAAAATTAGATGAATTAAAAAAAGGAAAAATAGAAGCTGAACTTATTATTGAAGATCCTTTTGGGCAGAGTAATATTGTAGATTCCTCTGCAATTATTACTCTACTTACAAAAGAAGAACTTAAAAATTTAAAAACTGGATTTACAATAATCGATGAATGAAATATTATTCTTCATCAATATTTTCTTCTTCAGAGTCTTCATCATTATTTGTTAAAAATCCTGAAAAATCACTATCTTCTTCAACAACATCTTTTAATTTTAGTGTTTTGTTAACATCCATAGCAAGTGCATTACAGTCTGCTTTAATAGCTTCTAAATGCAACAATATCCTTTCTTTTTCTTGATTGATTCTTTCAATATTAGTGTATGGGTAAGTTGATTCTTTAAGCATCTCATATTCAATAGTTGTATATGGATATTCATTAAGTTGTTTACATACTTTTTTAAGAACATCACCTAAAAATTTGTTCATTTCAACTTTAACTCTTTCCCTAATCATTTTATCATCATCAAGATTCTTTTTCATCAAACGAACGACTTCAGCCTTAGCAAAAGGTAATTTTTCATCGTCTTCGATTACTTCATCATCAGATAACTCTTCATCATTCAATTCTTCTTCATTTAAATTTTCATCTTCATGTTCAGACATAATTTCTTTACTCCTTTTAAGATATAATAAAATTAAAATTAATATTTAATTGAGACAAGATTTTTAAAAAATATAAAAATAAAGTTAACAATAATATATTAGTTATAACTTTATAAAAAATCATATATAAAAGTTTTTATAATTTTATAAAAAGGATTAAAATACTTATATGAAAATTTATCTAAATAAAAATAATTGAAGATAAAAATAATAATTCCATATGCATATAATAATTAAAAAGGTTGTTAATAAAACTTATTAGAAAAAGATTTAAACAAATTTAATGATAAGTAAAAAATATAAAAAGAAAGCTATAAATTAAATTAATAATATAGCTATTATAGTGTGTTACCAAACTTTTTCATATAAATGCATATTTTATTTATATATAGATATTAAATTAATTAAAAAATATTAGGTAATCAACTATATAAAAAAATTATAAATCTAAATTATTAAAAATGATATTATGAAAAAAATTATTTCAATTTTGTTTTTAATTATATTATTAGTTGCTACACCAATACATTCTAGTGATGTTTTTATAAGCTCTGATAATATGATTAACAAAGATGTTGATATAGAAATATTAAATTCCATAAAAGAAGATATTGAAAATATTGATAGTAGTATTAATGTTAAAATAGATCCAAATGCACCTGGACCTGGAGAAGGAACTCGGGTAATTACAAGTAATGGAGATACAGGCATTTCTCTTGCTGCAGCTTGTGCTGGAAATTTTTTAACACTTGCAGAATATTCTTTAAAATCAGATAAACAAATAATTTATGTTAATACTGGTGATTATGATATAAATAGTGATAATTCACTTAGAAGAGCATGGGACGATAATTATTCAAATGATTTATTTGCAGGAATTAAAAATCCAGGAAAATTCTTAAATGAGGCAGGTGTATCTACAGTTCAACCATTACAAAAATTTCCTGATGCAGGAAATAATGGATTTATAAGTGGAAACAATGAAGATGTTAATAAATATATAGCTAGTGAGTCAGTAAAAAGCATAAATAATTATGATTCAAATAAAGAAAAACATATTGATAGTAACTTAATAAACTATCATAAAATCCAACCTTCAATAATGGCTAGTAGCTCTCATGAACTTGTAAAAAGTGAATCAATTGATTCTAATTTAAAATATGATTCTTTCACCCCAGAACAACTTCTTTATCTAACAAGTACTTATTTAGGCAGTGATGGAATTGATAATCCTAAAAATTATGAAAAAGTCGAATCACCATTAAAATATTCTTTATTTACTAAAAATTCATACAGTATTGGAGAATATATGGAAATGGGAGAAATTGTAAAAACATATATGGATGAAAATGGAAAAGCACCTAATTATATTCAATATAAAGGAGCTATAATTAGCTATTATGATTTAGTGTATAATTTTGCAATAATAACACAAGATCATGATACAGCAAGTAATATGGGTTTTGATAGTGAATATGAATTCCATAAGTATAATGAATCTATATTTATAAATTTGATTCCATTTATTCTTGTAATAATAGTATTAATTTCAATATATTTGTTATATAGAAAAATTAGACATTAATCAACAAAAAATTAAGTAAAATTTCTATATGAGATTATGAAAAATAATATAGTTAATAAATGATAAATATAAAATAAAAGGAGTTTAGAATTATTATAGTAAATAATTAAAAAGTGATGTTATGTCTTTAAGAAGATGTTTTAAATGTAGATCAACAGTTGATGATAAGTATGGGTTTTGTACTAAATGTGGAGCAGAGTTTGAAGGAGAAACAATTGAAAATCAAGAAAATATCTGTATTAATTGTGGTTTTAAAAATAAATTTAATGCAATAAGGTGTGTTAAATGCGGAGTACCTTTATTAAAAACTAGTAATAATTTTGATATTTTCACATATAGGAAACAAAATTCCAAGACTTTAAGTAATGAGCCATTAACAAGAACAGAGAATATATTAGTTATACTTGGGTATATATTTTCATTATTCATTACAATTATAGGATTTTTTATATCAATTTATTTATTAACTAGAAATAAAATCATTTTAAAAAAACATGGAGCAATACAACTAACAATTGTGATATTTTCATTTACACTTGTATTATTAATGTATTTAAATGGAGACTTAAATAATATCACTATAGAAAATTATACAAATCTTTTAAATAATTATTTCAAATTATAATACATTACAAGTGCAGCTTCATTATTATTATAATAACCTGGAACTTCCCTATCAATTTTAAAATTAAATTTTTTATAAAAATTAATAGCTTCCTTATTGTTTACATTAACTTCAAGGGAAATCTTAAAAATATTAGCTTTTTTAAAAACCTCAATGGCTTGATTTAATAATAGAGTAGCTATTTTTAAATTTCTATAATTTTTATCAACAGCTATTGAAATTATATGACCTAATCCTTCTTCTTTAATCCAAAAAACAATATATCCTACAACATATCTTTCTTTTTCAGCTACTAAAAATCCAGTACCAATATCATATAATTTTTTAAACATATTAATACCATATGATTGATCAAAAGACATGGATTCTATTTCATAGACCCTTTTTAAGTCTTTTGGGGTAAATTCCCTGATTATCATAAAGAAACTCTTTTTAAATCTTTTTAATATAATTTATTTTTTAAAATTAATTAATGTTATTATTTTTAGTTATATTTAAAAAATAAAAGATTTATATTTTATATTGAATATAATTTAAAAAAGGAGATTTTAAATGTGGAAAGATTTAGGTGAATATATTTTAAGTTTTAAAAAAAAAACTCCTTTAAAAATAGTTGAGATTGGTGTGGGTAAATTTAGTAAAACATATGACTTTTTAATGAAAAAAAAAGATGTAGATATAATAAAGACTGATATTAACCCATTTGATAATTCAGTTATTAAAGATGATATAAGTAACCCTAATATGAATTTATATGAAGATATAGATATTATATATTCCATTAGGCCACCTTCAGAGATTCATCCTTATTTAATGAATCTTAGAGATAAAATTAATTCTATTCTTATAATTAAACCATTATTTAATGAAGATATAAATATTAAAAATAAAGAAATGAAACTTAAAAATTATAAAAAAGCTAGTTTCTATATTTATGGAGATAATTAATGACAAATATTAACGAAATATTATCAAAGTTTGAAAGTTCAAAGGATGGACTTTCAAATAATGAAGTTAAAAAAAGACAAGAAAAATACGGATACAATGAATTAAAAGAAGAAAAAAAGAAGCCACCAATTGTTTTATTTTTAATGCAATTCGTTGATATTTTAATTATTCTTCTAATAATTGCAGCTATTGCTGCTTATTTTGTTGGTGACTTAATAGACGCAATAGTAATCCTAATTGTTGTTACAATTAATGCAGTAGTAGGATTTATTCAAGAATATAGGGCAGAAAAAGCTATGGAAAAACTTAAAAGCTTAGTTTCCACTGAATCTGTTGTAAGAAGAGAAGATGAACTTTTAGAAATTTCTGGAAATGAACTAACTATTGGCGATATAGTTAATATTGAAGAAGGAGATAAAGTTCCAGCAGATTTACTTTTAATTGAAGTTAATGAACTTAGAATTGATGAATCTGCATTAACTGGAGAATCAAAACCAGTTAGTAAATTTACAGACTATGAAGATGTTGATTTAAAAGATATTCAAGAGCCTAATCCTCCTGAGAATGTAAAATCAAAAATAGCATATATGGACTCTGCTGTTGTATCTGGGCGAGCTGTAGGTGTTGTTTGTGCAATTGGAATGGATACATCAATAGGTAAAATAGCTGAAATGATTCAAGGAGAAGATAAAAAAACACCATTACAAGAAAAGATAAATTCCCTTGGTAAAACATTAGGTTTAATAGCTGTAATTGTTTGTATTGGAGTATTTATTATTGAATTTTCAAGAGGAATACCACTTGTTGAAACATTTATGACTGCAGTTTCACTAGCAGTTGCTGCTGTTCCAGAAGGATTACCTGCAGTTTTAACATTAACCTTAGCATTAGGTATGCAACAAATGGCAAAATCGAAAGCTATTGTTAGAAAATTACTTGCAGTTGAAACATTAGGTTCCTGTAGTGTTGTATGTACTGATAAAACAGGAACATTAACTAAAAATAAAATGTCTGTTAGAGAAGATATTTTATTAAATAAAGAAAAAGCATTAGAAGTTTGTGCTTTATGTACTAATTCCACAATTAAAGATGGAAAAGAAATTGGAGATCCTACAGATGTAGCTATAATGGCCTTTGGAGAAGATAATAACTACATAAAATCTGATTTAGAAAGTTCATATCCTAGAATTAAAGAGCTTACATTAGATAGTACAAGAAAAAGAATGACAACAATACATAAAACTAACGAAAAAATATATGTTTTAAGTAAAGGTGCACCAGAAATAATGCTTGATCTATGTGAAAACATAGATGAAAATGGTGAAATTAAAAGCATAACAAATAAAATTAAAGATAATATCAAAAAAGATATAAATAAAATGACAAATGATGCTCTTAGAGTAATTGGTTTAACTTATAAAGAATTAGATAAAGATACTGATTTAGATAATTTAAAAGCTGAAGATATTGAAAAAGACTTAATATTTGTTGGAATCGTAGGTATGATCGATCCTCCAAGAAAAGAAGCAGAAATAGCTGTTTCAGATTGTAAAAAAGCTGGAATTAAAGTTATAATGATAACTGGGGATCATCATGAAACAGCTGCAGCTATTGGAAAAGAAATTGGTATATTAACTGATGGAAAAGTAATGACTGGAGAAGAACTTGAAAAATTAAGTGAAGAAGAATATTTAAAGGTTTTTAAAGATATTCAAATCTATGCAAGAGTATATCCTGAACAAAAAATGCGAATAATAGAAGCATTACAAAAAGAAGGAACCATAGTTTCAATGACAGGAGACGGTGTAAATGATGCACCTGCTCTTAAAAAAGCATCTATTGGAGTAGCTATGGGAAGTGGAACCGATGTAGCAAAGGAATCATCAGATATGATTATCCAAGATGATAACTTTGCAACAATAATTGAAGCTATTGGAGAAGGACGTAAAATATTTGATAACATTAAAAGATTTGTTAAATTCCAAGTATCAACAAATGTTGGAGCAATATTAACAATTGTAGGAGCTTCAATCTCAGGACTGCCAATACCATTTAATCCAATACAAATTTTATGGATAAATATTATAATGGATGGTCCACCAGCACAATCTCTTGGAATGGAAGGCCCAGAAGAAAATTTAATGAATAGAAACCCTGAAAGTGGAGATATATTAAATAAGAGAATTTTAACCAAAATCATCACAGCAGGAGCAGTAATGGCAATTGGAACACTTGGAGTATTTATATACAAGCTAAACAGTCCTAGAACAAGTGAAATAGAAGCAATGACTATAGCTTTTACTTTATTTGTAATGTATCAATTATTTAATGCATTTAATAATAGATCAAAATCAAAAGTTAAAAATAAATTCTTCCCACTAGCTATTATAGGTTCATTTCTTTTACAATTACTTGTAATATACTTACCTTATCTACAAGGAATATTTAGAACTGCACCAATTGGATTAATTGACTGGATAATAATTGTTATAATAGCTTGTACAATATTTATATCTGATAAATTTATGAATAAGATTTTAAAAACTAGTTAAAGGTGTAAAATGAAAAGATTAAATGTTTTTTTAATAGGTGGAACAAAAGATTCTATAAATATTATAAAATACTTAAAAGAAACTTTCAACACATATATTTTAACAACCACCACAACAGAATATGGTTCTAGTTTAGCTATTAAAGGAGGAAGTGATGAAACAATAGCTAAACCTTTACCAAAAGATGATATTTTAGAATTATTAAAAAATAATAATTTTGATTTAATAATTGATGCAACACACCCTTTTGCAACGCATATTACAAGAACAGCCATTGAATGTTCTAAAATTAGCAAAGTTCCATATATTAGGTTCGAACGACCTACATCAAAGATTGAAAATATTGACAGTGAAAAGTTACATGAAGTAAAATCATTTGAAGATGCTGGTAAATTAATTTCAGAAAAATGGAATCAATATAATGTACTACATCTTGCAGGAACTAATACAATAGAAGATGTTTTAAAATCATTAAAACCAGAAAAATTTTACCCTAGAATTTTAAAATTAGAAAGTTCTATAAAAAAATGTGAAAAACTTAAAATTCCAAAAGAAAATATTACCTTCATGAAAGGTGTATCAACAGAAAAAGAAAATATAGAACTTATAAAAAAAATTAATGCAAAAGTAATTATAAGTAAAGAAAGTGGAGAAACTGGTGGACTTTCTGCTAAAATAAATGCTGCAAGTAAATTAAATATAGATTTTATTTTAGTTACAAGGCCAGAAGTAAAATCATTAAATGAAAATTATATAGTAAGAACACTTGAAGAATTAGATAAAAAAATTAAAGAAATATTTTCTTAAAAATTAAAAACTCAATATAAAATACTTTTATAGTTGATTACCTAATATTTTTTAATTAATTTAATATCTATATATAAATAAAACATGCATTTATATGAAAAAGTTTGGTAACACACTATAAAGCTCTAAAAAATAAATTTTTTTTAAATAAAAAGTAATAAATATATAATTAAAAACGCCGAGACTGGGATTTGAACCCAGGAGGAGAACATCTCCACAGGATTTCAAGTCCTGCGCCTTACCAGACTAGACTATCTCGGCAAAATAAAAAATTTAAAATTAGAATTGAAATATTATCCTTTAAATTCAATTTCAATACTAACATTATCTGGAACATTAACTTTCATAACTTGTCTCATAGCTCTTTCATCAGCTCCGATTCCAACTAATCTTTTATGAATTCTTAATTCCCATTTTTCCCAAGAAGATTTACCTTCACCGTCAGGTGATTTTCTTGCAGGAACGACTAATTTTTTAGTTGGTAAAGGAATAGGTCCAGATAAATCAACTCCAGTTCTTTCAGCTATTTTTTTAAGTTGATCACAAACATATACTAATTTTTCTGGATCAGTACCTGTAAGTTTAATCCTAGCTTGGTTCATTTTCATCCTCCAAAAATAAAAATAATTTAAATAGAAAATATTAATAATATTTTCTAGTGATATCAATCTGCTTATTTAGCAGGATCGATAGAAATACATAAACCAGCAGCAACAGTTTGACCCATATCCCTAATAGCAAACCTACCCATTTGAGGAATGACTTTAGCATCTTCAACAACCATAGGTTTAGTAGGTTTAACTTTAACAATAGCAGCATTACCAGTTTTTAAGAAATCAGGATTTTCTTCATCCACTTGACCAGTAGCTGGGTTTAATTTTTTAGTTAATTCTAAGAAAGTACATGCAACTTGTGAAGTGTGGCAGTGGAATACAGGAGTATAGCCAACAGTGATTACACCAGGGTGTTGTAAAACAACAATTTGCGCATCAAATTCTTTAGCTACAGTAGGTGCATCTTTAGTGTGTCCAGCAACATCTCCTCTCCTAATATCATTTTTACCTACGCCTCTTACATTGAACCCAACATTATCCCCAGGTTCTGCAGAATCAAACATTTCATGGTGCATTTCGATAGATTTTACTTCACCAGAAGCTCCAGCAGGTTCAAATATTACATCTTCACCTTTTTTCATAACACCAGTTTCGATTCTTCCAACAGGAACAGTACCTACACCAGTAATAGAGTATACATCTTGAATAGGTACTCTTAAAGGTTTATTAGTAGGCTTTTCAGGTGATTTGAGTTTATCTAATGCAGGAATTAAAGCAGGTCCTTTATACCAGGAAGTATTAGAACTGTTTTCTTCAATATTATCTCCTTCAAATGCAGATAAAGGAATGAATGGAACATCAGCAGGGTTGAATCCTACAGATTTAATTAAAGTAGAAATTTCTTCTTTTAATTCATTAAATTTACCTTCATCATAATCAACTAAATCCATTTTGTTAATTGCAACAATAAGTTGATCAATACCTAAAGTTTTTGATAAAAATACATGTTCTTTAGTTTGTGGCATTACACCATCATCAGCAGCAACAACAAGTACAGCTGCATCAGCTTGGGATGCACCAGTAATCATGTTTTTAACAAAATCTCTGTGTCCTGGACAATCCACAACTGTGTAGTCATATTTGTTTGTTGAAAATTTTTGGTGAGCAAGGTCAATAGTTACTCCCCTATCTCTTTCTTCACCTAACTTATCCATAACAAATCTGAATTTGTTTTCACCATCATCTAATTGTTGTTCAGCAATAGCTCCAGCTTTTAACAATAAGTGCCCTACTAAAGTAGATTTTCCATGATCAACGTGTCCAATAAACGCTAAATTAATATGTTCTTTTTCTTTTGCCATAATAAAACCTCTTTTTAAATATGATTAAAATCATTATTAAGCTTATATTTAGCTTATTAATAATTATGATTTTTTACATATAAAAACATGATGATTTTTTTTTAATTTTTTAATATAAATAATTTTATTAAATTTTATCCTAAATAATGATCAGGTCCATAAGGTTCATCAGATAAACCTTTTCTTTGACGAATTTCCCTAATGATTTGTTTTTGTAATTCATTTGGTAATCTTTCAAATCCTGCCATTTCAGTAGACCATAAACATCTACCTTCTGCAGCAGAACGAATATCACCTGCAAAACCAAACATTTCTGCAACAGGAACTTTAGATTCAATGGTTACCATATCATTATCTTGTTCCATATTTACAATTTGACCTCTTCTATTTTGAACTTCCCTTGTAGAGGAACCCATATAATCCTGAGGAACATTGATAAATACTTTTTGAATAGGTTCAAGTAAAGTAGGTTGAGCCATCATAATAGATCCAAAAATTGCTTTTCTAATTGAAGGTAATACTTGTGCAGGACCTCTGTGAATAGCATCTTCGTGAAGTTTTGCATCAACTAATTTAAATTTAAGACCAAATACTATCTCATTAGCAAGAGGGCCTTCATCTAAAGCAGATTCAAAACCTTCAAGTAAGAGTTCTTTAACTTCATCTAAGTATTGAATACCTCTAGTCATATTAAGGAAAACACTTCTATTGTATACATCCCAAACTCTTCTAGCTTCCTCTTTATTCATACCTTTATCCATAAACTTCTGAGCAGATTCTTTTCCTTTAACTCTACCTTCTTTAATTTCACCATTTTGTAATGCTTCAAAGAGTTCAGGTTCAATAGGTTCTACTTCGATATAAAATCTGTTGTGTTTATTTGGGGATTTACCTTCAACCGGTCCAGCTTTTCCAGCAACAGTTTCCCTATATACGACAATAGGTTCAGATGTTTGAATTTCAACACCTTTGTCATTAATTCTGTAACTAATAACTTCTAAATGAAGTTCACCCATACCAGAAACTAAATGTTCACCAGTTTCTTCATTAATATCTATTTTAATAGTTGGGTCTTCTTTAGCTACTTGGCGTAATACTTCAATTAACTTTGGTAAATCTTTAGTATTTTTAGCTTCAACAGCAACAGTAACAACAGGTTCAGATATATGTTCTAATCCTTCGAATTCTTTAATTTTATCTTCAGGAGAAGAAATTGTTTCACCAGCTATTGCTCCTTTAGCACCAGCAACATAAACAATATTTCCTGCAGGAACAGAATCAGTATTGACTCTTTCAGGACCAAAATAAACCCCTACTTGTTGTACTCTTGATTTACTATGAGAACCAACTAAATAAACTTCAGTACCTTTTTCAATTTGTCCACCATAAACCCTACCAGTAGCTATTTCACCAGCATGTTTATCTACAGAAACATTAGTTACCATAACAGCTAATGGACCATCAGGACTAGTATTTATCATTGTTTCACCAGCAGGAGAATTAATGTCCCCATCCCAAATATTAGGAACCCTATATTCCTGTGAAACTTTAGGAGAAGGTAAATGTTCTACAACCATACTAAGTAAAACATCAGACAAAGGAACTTTTTGTGCAAGTTCTTTTTGTTTTTCAGCATTACATAAATCAATAATATCCTTAAAATTAATTCCAGTTTCTTGCATAATTGGAACATTTATAGCCCAATTGTGATAAGCTGAACCAAAAGCAACACTACCATCAGCAACATCTGCTTTCCATTCATCTTTCTTATCCTCAGGAGCCATATTCTTAATTAATTTATTAGCCTCTGCAATAATTTTTAAGAATCTATTTTGTAATTCTTCAGGTTCTAATTTTAATTCATTGATTAATCTATCAACTTTATTAATAAACAAAACAGGTTTAACATTCTCTTTTAAAGCTTGTCTTAGAACAGTTTCTGTTTGAGGCATTATCCCTTCAACAGCACAAACAACAACCACTGCACCATCAACAGCTCTCATAGCACGAGTTACATCTCCACCAAAATCAACATGCCCTGGTGTATCAATTAAATTAATTAAGAATTCATCATCCTTAAATTTATGAACCATTGAAACATTAGCTGCATCAATAGTAATACCACGAGCTTGTTCTTGTTCATCGAAATCCAAAAATCTTTGATCACCAGCAAGTTCTTCAGAAATCATTCCTGCACCTGCAAGTAAGTTATCAGATAAAGTTGTTTTTCCATGATCAATATGAGCACAAATACCAATATTTCTAATTGAATCAGGTTGATACATTAACTCTTTAATTTTTTCAATCATTTTTGAACGTCTACTCAACTAAATCACCTTTATAATTAATGAGCTGCTTTAGCTACTCTTTCTTTCTCTTCTTTTTTCTGTAAAGCAAAACTTCTTGAATCTTCTTCAGAAGCAAGCATTAATTCATCAGCTAAACATTCAGCTACAGTTTTTTTATTTTTAAAAGCTGATTGCAAAGTTCCCCTAGTTAAAAAACCTAAAGAAAGATCAATTCTTCTTTGAGGTGAAATATCAACAGCTACTTGATAACCAATTCCCCCATATTTAATACGAGTAGTTTCTTCACGAGGAGAAGTGTTTTCAACAGCAGTAACTAAAACTTGAATAGGATTCTTTTTAGTTCTTTTGTTAATAACTTCTAAAGCATCTTTTATAATATTATATGCTTTATTTTTCTTACCTGAATTGATATGAGTTCTCATAATCTTATTCATTAATCTTTCTACAATAGTAATTTTAGACTTAGCAAATTGTCTTTTAACATGACGACCTGAAGTATGAGGAACAATAGTTTCATCTAAACATATATAATTTATTAAGCCTAAATCATCGACTTTGACTTCATCAAGATCCCATTTATCAAATAATTTATTCATAATAACACCTATCTTACAGGTTTCTCTATTTTTCCACTAACCATCTGTTCTAAAGCAACATTATTTACTTTAGAAACTTTCCAACGAACTCCAGGAATATCACCCATAGACCTTCCAGAAGGCCCACCAATTCCCTCAATCATAACTTCATCGTGTTCATCGATAAATCCTATAGCACCATCACCTGGTGCAAATGCGGTTAATTGTTTTCCATTTTTAATTAATTGAACACGAACACATTTACGAATTGCAGAGTTTGGCTGCTTAGCTTCAATTCCCACTTTTTCAATAACAATCCCTCTAGCTTGAGGAGAACCCTCAAGAGGATCTGCTTTAACATCTAAACGTAAAGCTTTTCTTTTATAATCTACATCTTTCCACTTAAAATTCTGTCTACTCCTTTTAAGCTTCTTTGCAGCAAAAAGTCCTGGCATAATTTTTTACCTCTAAGTTTTTATAAATAATAAATCATAACACTATCTAGAATATAAAATCCACCGCTGTGATTTATACACTTAACTAATGTACAATCTAAATCTTATATTAATAGAAACAGTATATAATTCATATACGAATACAAAAGTTGATTTACAACAATTGTTTATAATTTTTAAATTAGATAAATAGCTGGATTTATAAAACCAGAAACATTGAATTGAAAAATAAGAATGAAACATTCTTTATGAGTCAATGAAATATTTATCTATAAAAGATATATAAGAAGATATAATTTTCTATAAAGTTTTGCACACAAATTATAGTAAATAAGATATACCTATATCAAATATCTTAATATAATATATCATAATAAACACATATAAAACTATTGTTTTTTGTTTATTTAAATATAATTCAGAAGAAAAAATAGAAATAATAAAATTTAAAAAAAAATAAAATAAAATAATTAGTGGAAAATCCACTAAATTGTATACTATTTTAAAACAATATTACTAATATTGTGTTGTCTTTTAGCTAATAATTTAGCTCTTTCAATATTAATCCCTTTTTTACCAATAGCTATTTTTTTATTAGTATTGTCTGTTGCAACAGTAGCTATTTTTTCACCAGATTCTTTTTGAAGTACTTTAATACTTTCAAGTTCTGCAGGAGCTAAAATATTTTTTATAAATTCAGTTGAATCATCAGATAATTCAATGACCTCAACACCTTTATCAACTGCTTTTTGAACTTTAGTAACAGTACTTCCACCTTTACCAATAGCTAGACCCATATCACCATTTTTAACGACAAATGTTACTTTGCCATTTTCATCATCGATTATACAATCTTTGACCATAGCACCAGTCATATTTTCAAATAAAGCTATATATCTTATTTCATTTGCACTAAATTTAATAGACAATTAAATCTACCCCAATATTTCTAATATAGTAGAATCTCCTGGATCGTTTATGACTAAAGTAGCCACAGTGAAAGGTTTTCCACAAACAGAACCTAATTCTACACTAGTACCTTCGTATGTGTAGAAAGTAATTTCTGAAAGTTCAGAATAATATTTAACATCTTCAACAATTTCTTCAGGGCTATTATCTGCAACAATAACGAGTTCACCCTTACCTAATTTTAAAGATTGAATTGATTTCTCAGAGCCTAAAGTTACATCACCTGTATCTACAGCAACTCTGATTCCTCTATCTACGTCCATCATCTGCCTCCTTATTTATTTTTAGTTTTCATTTTGACACCGACTGAGCCAGTACCAAGAGGTATTGGTTGTCCAATAATAATATTCTCAATAATACCTGTTAAATCATCAATTTCTCCACGAATACTAGCACGGAGCAAATGTTTACCAGTTTCTTCGAAAGCTGCACGAGCAAGAACACTTGATTTTTCACCACTAATACCATGTCTTCCTATGGATCTAACCATTCCTTCAGAAGTCATCATATCAGCAACTAACATAATATGTCTAACATCAACTGAAAGTCCTTGTTCGTTAAGAGTACGTTGTGCTTCATTAATAATTGAATTACGAGCAGCTTCAATACCTAAAACAACTTCTATTTCATGAATATCATTAGTAGTAGTTCTGACTTTGTCAATACCATCGATTTTAAGAACATCACCAAGATTTGAACCCTCAGTATGAATAATCCACTCATCTTCTTTACGTATAATGATTTTACCTATATCTTTAATACCACTAATTTGTAAATCTCTTACTTTATCAGCTAAAAGACGAAGTTCTCTAATAGAAGTCTTAGCAGGTTCAAATGTTAAAACATTATCTTTAATAACAACTTTTTTAAAAGCTTTTTCAATATTAGCAATAATTTCTTTAAAATCTAACCTTTTATCTTCTATTTTGTTTTTATCAAGAGTTGCATCAACTTTCATATCAGCATAGTTTAAATGAAAATCCATTAGAATATCATTAAGAGTACTTTTACCAATATAGTTAGCTATTTTTTTTACAAACTCTTCATCTTGTTTTTTATCTTCTTCAAAGTAGATATCCATAGTTGGAGTAGAAATCTTTTTTCTTGCATCTACAATCTCAATAAGTCTCGGAAGACCTAGGGTAACATTTAATTCTGCTACTCCTGCATAGTGAAAAGTACGCATAGTCATCTGAGTACCTGGTTCACCAACAGATTGTGCAGCTACTGTTCCAACAGCCTCTCCAGCTTCAACATGAGCTCGGTCATAGGCTTCTTTAACTTTAATAACTAAAGAATTTAATTCTTTATCAGTTAATTCCCTTCTGATATATACTTCAGCCAAATCTTCAATGTAACTTTCTGGAAAATCTATTTTTGCTTTTTTTAAAGCCTTTTCAACTTTTTTGATTGCTTTATCCATTGTTACCCCTATTTAATCCTCATTTCATCAATAATCTTATCTAAATCTGCAGCTTTACCATAATCACTTTTAGCAGGATCTACACCATCTTCACCAAACATAGTTTGGATAACTAAACCATTATTATCAGTAACAAGACCAGATTCTTTAACTTGTAAATCCTGAAGAGCATTTACAAGTCTTCTTTGCATATAACCACTTTGAGCAGTACGAATAGCTGTATCAACTAAACCTTCTCTTCCACCCATTGCATGGAAAAAGAATTCAATAGGATCAAGTCCACCTTTATAACTAGAGTGAACAAAACCTTTAGCTTTTGCTCCAAGTTCGCTTTTTCTAAAATGAGGTAAAGTCCTATCAATATATCCTCTATGAATACGACCACCACGAACAGATTGTTGACCAACACAAGCAGTAATCTGAGTAAGGTTTAACATAGAAGCCCTTGCACCAGTAAGAGCCATTACAACTGAATGGTTATCCATTCCAAAATAACTTTCAGCAATTTCCCCCGATTTATCCCTAGCTTCACCAAGAACTTGCATAATTTTCATCTCTAAAGTTTCTTCTAAACTTCTACCAGGTAATGCTTCAAGTTCTCCTTCTTCATAAGCAACAACTAATTTATCTACTTTTTCTTCAGCCATTACTAAATGAGCATTAATTCTCTCTTGTGCCTCATCGGGAATTTCTTCATCGTTTGTACTTGTAGTGATTCCTGTTTTCATAATACCACAAATAGCTAAATCAGTAGAACGATCTAAAAATTCTTTGGTCCTAGTAGGACCATATTCTTTCATTATTGCATCTAAGATTTTTCCTGAGAATGAACCATAAGCTTTTTCATCCATAGCACCATAGAGAAGTTGTCCGTCTTTAATAACAACATAAGCATCGTTTTCACAATCTTCTTTAAGGCATACATCACATTTTCTACAAATTTCTGCTTTGTAATTGATATTAAAATCATCAGGAAGTAATAAACTAAATAGTTCTTTACCAGTCCAATCTTCATTTTTACGTTTTGGAATAGGTAAATGAGATTTTCTAATAATTTGTAATGCTTGTTCTTCAGTAAATGTAGATTCTTCTCTAGTTAATAAATATGCTCCAGAGATATGATCGTGAATAGCTCCAATAATAGGTCCACCAAATCTTGGAGATAAAATATGTTCTTGTACTCTCATTAAAGATTTAGCTTCAGCTCTAGATTCATCAGTCTGGAAAACATGCATATTCATCTCATCCCCATCGAAATCTGCATTGTATGGAGGACAAACACATAAATTAAGTCTGAATGTTTTATAAGGAAGAACTTTAACTTCATGAGCCATCATTGACATTCTATGAAGAGAAGGCTGACGATTAAATAGAACCATATCTCCATTGTTTAAATGTCTTTCAACTATATAACCTGGTTCTAATTTTTCCAAAATTGCTTCTTTAGTTTCATCATAAACCCTAATTTTTCTACCATCTAATCTAATAACATAATTAGCACCAGGATGAATATCTGGACCATTTTCAATGTATTTTTTCATTTCATCAATATTCCAATCTGTAACATAAGAAGGTACAGTAACTTCTTTAGCTATCATTTCTGGAACACCAACTTCATTAATACTTATATTAGGATCTGGAGAAATAACAGTACGTGCTGAGAAGTTAACACGTTTACCTGAAAGATTACTTCTAAAACGACCTTCTTTACCCTTAAGTCTTTGAGCTAAAGTTTTAAGAGGTCTTCCAGATCTGTGTCTTGCAGGAGGAACACCAGATGCTTCATTATCAAAGTAAGTAGTCACATGGTATTGTAATAATTCCCATAAGTCCTCTACAATAAGTTGAGGTGCTCCTGCTTCCATATTTTCAATTAATCGTTGATTAATTCTTAAAATATCAACTAATTTATGAGTTAAATCATCTTCTGATCTTTCCCCTGTATCTAATGTAATAGATGGTCTAACAGTAACTGGAGGGACTGGTAGAACAGTTAAAATTAACCATTCAGGCCTAGCTACTTCTGGGTTTACTCCTAAAACAAATGCATCATCATCAGTTATTTTTTCCAATTTCTCTCTAACTTCGCTAGAAGTTAATTTATAATCTCCTTGAATTATAGAAATAGGTTTATCAATTTTAATATCTTCTTGTTCTGCTTCACAGTGAGGGCAAACATCTTTTTTAGAAATATTATAAATTTCTTTAATTAAATCATTGAGATTTTCGCCTTGATTCAACAAATCATTTATTTTATCCCTATATTCTTCAATAGCAACATCATCTAAAAGAATACGACCACATTCATTACAAGTTGAACGTAAAATTTTATGAATTACATCACCAAAACCAACATGAATAACAGGTCGTGCTAAATTAATACTTCCAAAATGACCTTGACATTCTCCGCCTCTAAAACCACAGGAACGACATTTTAAACTTGGGTCAATAACACCTAAGTGAGGATCCATAAGCCCATTTTCAATAGGATAACCATCCTCATCATAAGTATCTGGAGTTTCAATCTTTACAACAGACATCTTACGTATGTCTTCTGGAGACATTAGACCAAAATTTATCTGTGCTATTTTTTTTATAAATTTATTCAAAATATTGACTCCTAATAAAAATTTTAATAATAACTAAGTTTTATCTCCTAATACTAATTTAGGGAAGATACATAAACTTTTAAGTTCATCTAATAATAATTTAAAAGCATAAGAAATTTCAACAGGATATGTTTCTATATCACCACAAAGGGGACAATATATTTTATTTTTATTTTTATCAAGAACAGCTAACATACCACAATGACTACAAACAATAGCTTCATACTTGTCTGACTCATCTAAAAGTCTCTCTTTAAGGGTTAATGCTGCACCATGAGCTATAAGACAATCTCTTTCCATTTCTCCAAACCTTAAACCACCTTCACGAGCCCTACCTTCTGTAGGTTGACGTGTAAGTACTTGAACAGGACCTCTAGAACGAGCATAAACTTTATCAGTTGTCATGTGATGTAACTTCTGGTAATAAGCAACTCCAACAAAAATCTCAGCTTCGATTCTTCTACCAGTAACACCATCATATAAAGATTCACAACCAGCTGATTCAAACCCATTATCAATAAGAGTTTTTTTAAGTTCTTTTTCAATTTCTTGATTAAAAGGAGTTCCATCAACTCTTTCTCCTTCAATACATCCAGCTTTACCTGCAATCATCTCAAGTACCTGACCAACAGACATTCTTGAAGGTATAGCATGAGGATTAACTATTAAATCTGGAACAATACCTTCTTCTGTAAATGGTATATCTTCTTGAGATAAGATAAGTCCAACAACTCCTTTCTGTCCATGTCTTGAAGCAAATTTATCTCCAAACTCAGGTTGTCTAGTATCTCTAACTCTAATTTTTGCAAGTTTACTTCCTTCTACAGTTTCAGTTAAAAGAACAGCATCAACAATTCCTTTTTCTCCATGTCTAACTGTAACAGAAGTTTCCCTTCTTTTATCTGCAACAGTTCCAAATTCATCGATTTCTTCTAAAAATCTTGGAGGAGATGTTTTTCCAATTAAAACATCACCAGAAGAAACATATGATTCTGGATTAACGATACCATCATTATCTAAATGCCTATAAGCTTCATCTGATCTGTATCCTTTAACATTCTTATCTGGTATTTCAAATTTATCTTCTTGTCCACCAGGATATCTCTTCTCAGCAGTATCATATGCTCTGAAAAATGAAGACCTTGCAAGACCTCTCTCCAGAGAAGATTTATTAATAACCATTGCATCTTCCATATTATACCCCTCATAACTCATTAAAGCTACAACAAAGTTTTGGCCTGATGGTCTTTCATCATAATTAGTAGAATCAATAATACGTGTTTTTACTATAGGAGTTTGTGGATGGTGTAATAAATGAGCACGAGTATCTGTTCTTAAAGCATAATTAGAAACATATAAACCTAATGCTTGTTTTGTCATACCTGCTTCCATAGTATTCCTAGGAGAAGAATTATGATCAGAAAAAGGAATAATACCTGCACAAATACCAAGCATTGTAGTTGGATCAATTTCTAAATGAGTATGATTTTCATTTAAATCATTTAACCCCATAGAAATATATGAATTTTCTTCCTCCTCAGCATCTAAATATTCAATAATACCTTTATTAGTTAAATCATCCCATTTTAAAGATTTTTTAGCCATCTTATTAAGATGATCATCTTTAAGAAGAGGTTTTCCATTTTCTACAACAATAAGTGGTCTTCTAGCTCTACCTGGATCATTGAAAATATAAATTTCATTGTTTTCTGAATAATAAGTAATATTCATTTCATGTGAAACTTCTCCTGATCTTCTTTTAGCCCTCATTTCATTTGTAAATTCCTCAGGATTTTCACAAGATCCTATAAATTCCCCATTAATATAAATTTTAGCTTTTGACACGAAATCCCTCCTAAAACTATTCCTCTAAAACATTCATATTTTTAATAATTTCTTTTATTTCTTCAGAATCAGAACCTTCTGAAATATTACACATTAAAGCTAAATTTTTAACCAAACCACAATTAGGTCCTTCTGGAGTCTCATTAGGGCATATTTTACCATATTGCGTTGGATGTAAATCACGAGCTTCAAAATGAGGTTGACTTCTAGTTAATGGAGATACAACACGTCTTAGATGTGATAAAGTACCCATAAAACTAGTTCTATCTAATAACTGACTAACACCAGCTCTTCCACCAACCCAATTACCAGTAGCTATAGCATGTTTAATATTTTCTGTTAAAACATCAGAACGAACAGCTTGGCGAATAGATAATTCTTTTCCTCTAGAAATACTTCTTTCAAGTTGATAAGTCATATCTCTGGTTAAACTTGTAAAAGCAACTCTAAATAAATCTTCCATTAAATCACCAGAAACTCTAAGCCTCTTATTAGTATAATGATCTTTATCATGAGGTTCTCTCTCTTCATGAATAACCTGAAGTAACATTTCAGTCATCTTAGCTAAATAAATAGCTTTATTTTCACGTTTTTCATCAGTAATTCCAATATGAGGTAATAAATAATTATTAACAACATCTTCAGCACGTTTAATACGATACTCTTCAGTCATTCCTTTAGCAACTCTATTACCAATGTATTTAATAGCTGCTTGTTGTAAATATTCATTTCTCTCATCTTTAGAAAGACCATCCATTTCTTTTGGATCTAATTTTAATGCAGGTTCAGAAACTTGAATATCATCTGCAATAATCATTTGATAATTAAAATCATCAGAAATAGATGTGATAATCTCTTCATCAGTAGTAAACCCTAAAGCTCTAAGTAAAATAACAAGTGGAATTTCTCCTGGAACATAAGGGAAAGAAATTCTTAAGAAAACACCACTTTTTCTAGGTTTTTTATACTCTAAAGAAATCCTAGCTCTAAAACCACTTTTAATGGATGTAACAACTGCTTTAGCACGTCTATCAACTACTTCACCAATTCTCTCAAGAATAATTTTATTAGGAGCTATTTCTTCCATTGTTACAACAGCTCTTTCAGAACCATTAACAATAAAATAACCTCCAAGATCTTTTGGATCTTCACCTTGTTCAATTAACTCTTCTTCATTAAGGCCTTTTAAGTGACAAATATCAGATTTAAGCATTAAAGGTAATTCACCTATATAGACCTTTTCTAAAGGATTATCTTCGCCTTCTTCATTTAATGCCATTTCAAGATACATATGAGCAGAATAATTTAAATTCCTAAGTCTCGCTTCTGTTGGAAAAATCATGCTTTTTGAACCATCTGCTTCTTTAGTAAATGGTTTCTCTATAAAAATTTTTCCTGTTTTTAAAGAATATTTACCATTCTCTAAAGAAATATTTTCTGTAATGTCAATAATATCCTGAATTCTATTATTTACAAAGTCATTATATGATTTTATATGGTGGTCTACCAAATCATATTTATCAAAAAATGTGTCTACCAATCCCCATGTATTATTTTTCATGGACTTCCTCCATTCATATACAAATATTAATAAAAATAAATTTAATTCAACAATAATTAATTTCTAAAAAAACAAGCAACATACCATTAATTGAAAATCACTTTTCAACTACTCGATAGGTAACAAACGTTCCTGCCGTTTGACTATCACGGGTAATCTTTAGAATATCTCCTTCCTTAGCATCGATGTTTTTAGAAACAGGATCACTAAGTTTAATTTTAGGTAAATTTTTTATTTCATAATCTAAATCTTTAAAAGATTTTTTAATTTCAGAATTAGACATGATTTCATGTTTTGGGACGAGATTATGTTTTAAAATATCAATTTTCAAAATATTTTCCTCCAGCTAGAAAACTTAAACTATAAAATTAGAAACGGGCCCGACGGGAATTGAACCCGCGGCCGCTTGGTTAAAAGCCAAGCGCTCTGCCAGACTGAGCTACGGGCCCTGACAATTGAAAAAATTATCACTACCTTAATCTGCTTTAATTTTTAAAGCGCCCTGGCCGGGATTTGAACCCGAGTCGCGGGCTCGACAGGCCCGCATGATAGCCCCTACACCACCAGGGCAAATTAATAGTAATGATATAAAAATATACATCAATAAACTAAATTAATAATTTATAGATAATATACCTCATAATAAAATATCTAATTAATCCTATATAAAGGTTTTTATAAAAATTTTATTATATTAAATAATTTAAAAATTGTAAATCCCGCCTGCCGGACTTGAACCAGCAACATTTGGATCTACAGTCCAACGCTCTGCCAAATTGAGCTAAGGCGGGACATGAAATGGGACCGCCCGGATTTGAACCGGAGTCTCAGGCTCCCAAAGCCCAAAGGATCGACCAAGCTACCCTACGGTCCCATAACTTATTAACAATATACTTTTTTTAATTTATAATTTCTTACATATAAAGATTAGTATTAATCATGTATAATAATTTTAAAATGAGAAATTATCAATAATTGATTTTTCTTATTTTATAAGCCCCGGACGGGAATTGAACCCGCGACCACGAGATTACAAGTCTCGCGCTCCACCAGACTGAGCTACCGAGGCAATTTAAATTCACTATACAACAATACAAATTTTATAAATTTTTACTTAAATACTTTTCTATTAACTTAAAAATGAATAAGAAAAAACTTATAAAAAATAAATAATAAAATTAAAAATATGGAACAAATAGCTGATGAAATAAAAAATGCATTAGAAAATATCAAAGAAAAAAAACCATTAACCCAATGTATAACAAATGTTGTAACAGTAAATGATTGTGCAAATGCTGTATTAGCTGTTGGTGCATCACCTATAATGGCTGATGATGCAGAAGAAGTTGAAGAAATAGTTGAAATAGCTGATACATTAGTAGTTAATATAGGAAAATTAAGTGAAACACAAATAGAAGCAATGAATGTAGCTTGTAAATATGCAAGTAAAACAAAAACACCAATTACAATAGATCCTGTTGGTTGTGGAATAAGTAATCTTAGAAATAAAACAACAATGGATATAATTAATAATTATTATGTTTCAGTTATAAGAGGAAATATGTCTGAGATTAAAGCAATAGGTAATTTACTAGAAATTAAAAGTGATAATAGTGAAAAAGCTAAAGGTGTAGATGCAAATGAGTCAGATATAATTACAAAAGAAAATTTAAAAACTAATAGCTTAATTGTAGAAAAGGTATCTAAAAAAACAAATGCTGTTGTAATAGCTAGTGGACCAATAGATATAATTTCAGATGGAGAGAAAACAATAGCTATTGAAAATGGTGATTCCATGATGGAGAGAATAACTGGTAGTGGTTGTATGTTAAGTTCCATTGTTGGATCATTTATTGGTTCTTCAGATACATTTAATGGAAGTATAGCAGCTACTTTGATTATGAGTATAGCTGGTGAAAATGCTAAAAAATATGTAGATGAGCATAATCTAGGGACAGGCACATTTAGAAGTAAATTAATTGATAATTTATATAAATTAGATTCTGAAGAAATTATTGAAAAAGGGAATATATATACGATAGAATGAAAGATATAGATTACTCATTATATCTTGTTACAGATAATAAAAATGAAAAAGAGTTTTTAGAGATTATTGAAGAGTCAATAAAAGGTGGAGTTAATTTAGTTCAGCTTAGAGAAAAAACATTAGATACTAAAAATTTTTTTAATTTAGCTTTGAAAGTAAAAAAAATATGTTCTAACTATAATATTCCACTAATAATAAATGATAGAGTTGATATTGCAATAGCTATTGATGCAGATGGAGTTCATGTAGGCCAAGATGATATGCCATGTACAGTAGTAAGAAAAATGATTGGTAAGAATAAGATAGTTGGAGTTTCTACCTCAACTGTTGAAGAATCTATAAAAGCAGAAAAAGATGGAGCAGATTACATTGGTTCTGGTGCAGTATTCAATACTTCAACAAAAGATGATGCCCCAAGTATTACAAAAAATGAATTAAAAAAAGTTGTAGAGTCAGTTTCAATTCCAACAATAGCTATTGGAGGAATTACACAAGAAAATATTAAAGAATTTAAAGGAACTAAAATTAAAGGAATTTCAGTAGTATCAGCTATTATGAATAGTGATAATCCTAAATTATCTGCAGAAAAATTAAAAGATGAATTTAATAAACTTTAATTTTTCTTATATGCTTTTTTTAAAGCTTCAACTGCAGCTAATTTTTTACCAGCAAGTAAGCTAATAGAAGCTCCTCCACCACTACTAACATGATCCATTTTATCAGTAAAACCTAAACTTGCAGTAGCTGCAGCAATATGCCCCCCACCAATAATTGAAAAACCACTAGAAGAAGCTATTGCATTGATTAAATCTTCAGTACCAATAGCAAATTCTGGTTTTTCAAAAACACCAGCAGGACCATTAGCAAAAATAGTTTTAGCATTTCTTATAATTTTTGCATAATCATCAATTGATTCAACACCAATATCAAAAATAGGGAAATTTGGAATCTCATTAATATCAACATCAACACGTTTACCATCTTTTTCAATAGCTACATCTTTTGGATAAATGATTTTATCTGGAAATTCATTAATTAAATCCTTTGATTTTTCAACCATTTCTAGATATCCTCTATTTGCAATAAATTCTTTATTAATTTCATTAATATTAAAATTATTAGCCCATAGAAAAATATTAGCTACAATACCTGTTGTTAAAATCAAATCAGCAGTTTCATTTTTTAAAACATTTTCAATAACATCAATAGAATCTTCAGGTTTCATACCACCTAAAAGAAATACACAAGGTTTTTTAACATTATCTAAAGCATTTTGAATAATTGTAAGCTCTTTTTCCATGACACGACCTGCAGCTGATGGAGTGTTAATTGTAAATCCAATCATAGATATTTGAGATCTGTGTGATGCAGCAAAAGCATCATTAATATAATAATCAACTACTTTAGTAAGTTCTTTAACTAAAATAGAGTTGGAATGCTCTTTTGGAGTTCCATTTAAAGATTCTTCTGCAAAAAATCTAATATTTTCAAGTAGAAGAATATCATGAGGGTTTAAATTTTTAATAGCTTCTTTTGCAAATCTTGAGAAAATAGAATCAATGAAGTTAACTTTTAAATTAAGGATTTTAGAAAATTCTTCAGCATGCTGCTTTAAAGATGTGAAATCATCTTTTCCTGGGCGACTTTGATGAGCCAAAATAATTACTTTAGCTCCTTTATTTGAAAGCTCTTTTATAGTTTGTGCATGTAATTTCATACGAGTATCATCTAAAATAATACCACTTGAAGGATCTACTGGAGAGTTAATATCAATCCTTACAATTACTGTTTTATTTTCAAAATCAAAATCATCAATAGTATTAAATTCTTTAGCCATCTTCCCACACAATATGTATTATAAATTAACTTTTTAGAACACATTATATTTAAAATTTTATACTTTGAAAAATTTGTTTTAAATGATTTAAATTTTTTATTTTTAGTTAAGTTAGTTTATTTAATTGTAATTTAACTAGATTAATTCAAAAATAGAATATATACTTTTAAAAAAAATTAATTAAACATATTAATATGCAAAAAGTTCTTATAAATTTATAATTATGATTTAGAGTAATGTTGGAAGATTTATATAATAGCTATAATATTTAAAAAGAAAAAATTATTAATTGTTTTTTAAAGAATTTATTTCAGATTCTAATTTTTCTTGTTTTTTAATAATTAATTTTAGTGTTTCATTAACGGGATCAGGTAAATTTTGATGTTCGTGGTCAAGTCTATACTCCCTATTTTCATGAACTACTCTTCCTGGAACACCAACAACTGTAGCTTCATCAGAAACATCATTTAACACAACAGCACATGCTCCAACTTTTGCATTTTTTCCAACATTAATATTTCCAATTACAATAGCTCCAGCACCAATTACAGCACCACTACCTATTGTTGGATGTCTTTTTTCTGTAGACAAACTAGTTCCTCCAAGAACAACTCCTTGATATATAAGAACATCATCATTTATTATAGCAGTTTCACCAATAACAACTCCCATTCCATAATCAATAAAGACTCTTCGACCTATTTTAACTGCTGGATGTATTTCAATACCTGTAAAAAATCTATTTAAGTGACTAATAATTCTAGAAATAAAAAACATATTGTGTTTCCATAATTTGTGAGATATTAAGTGAATCCAAATTGCATGAAGCCCTGGATAGCAAAAAAATATTTCTGCAGAATTTTTAGAGGCAGGGTCTTGAATTTTTGCCATTTTTATATCTTCTTTAATCCTCTCAAACATTATACCACCTAAAAATTATTATTTAACTGCACTCAAAATCATCATCATTTCCACAAGAATTGCATTTTTCAGGAACTCCACCTTTTTCTTTATGAAGATAACATAAAATATCTTCTTTTCTTATTTTTCTGCATATATCGCATATTTTAGGAATAATATCTAATTGATTAATTTTTTTATCATTTAGATTAACAGCTAATTCTTTAATCATTGATTTTGTTTCATCACTGAAATCTATTTCTTTACTTCCTCTTTTATCACTTAGATATTGAGAAACCGCAGGTTGAGTAATATCTAAAAGTTTAGATATTTCAATTTGCTTCATCCCTAAATTAAAAAGTTCTTTAGACAGTATAGATCTAATAGCTGGTATAGCATACCACACAACTATTTCACATGGTTGTTTCATAATCAAGCCCCATTATTAAAAGCTATTATATCATACCACACAACTATTTCACGTACTTGTTTCATTATTAACACCTCTTCTTAAAAAAATATCAGAGTATTCATCATAAATATCTTTAAATACCCAGTCCATTGAAAGATATCTCTCACCAGTATCAGGTAATATTACTAATATCTTTTTATCTTTATTTTCTTCTCTTTTAGATACTTGAAGCCCAGCAAAGATAGCAGCACCTGATGAAATTCCTGCTAGAATCCCTTCATTTTTAGCCAATTCAATCATGGATTTAGCTGCATCTTCATCTTTAACTTTAATAATTTCATCTACAACAGTAGAATCATAAACATCTGGAACAAAACCTGGACCAATTCCTTGAATCTTGTGAGGTCCTGGTTTTTCACCACTTAGAACTGGAGATGCTTCTGGTTCAACTGCAATAGCTTTTAAATTAGGATTTAATTCTTTAAATCTTTTAGCTAATCCTGTAATTGTTCCTCCAGTCCCAACACCTGCAACAATAATATCAATTTCACCATTAGTAACTTCTAATATTTCATTTGCAGTTGTATTATAATGTGTTTGCCAATTAACGTCATTTGTAAATTGACTTACAGAGAATGAATTATCTGTTTTCTCTAATAGCTCTTTTGATTTAGCTACTGCACCATTCATACCTTTTTCTCCAGGAGTTAAAACTAGTTCTACTCCAAAGATAGCTAACATTTTCTTTCTCTCAATTGACATTGTATCTGGCATTGTTAAGATTAATTTATATCCTCTTGATGCTGCAACAAAAGCAAGCCCAATACCAGTATTACCACTTGTTGGTTCAATTAAAATTGTATCTTTATTAATTAAACCCTTTTCTTCAGCATCATTTATCATTCCAACAGATATTCTATCTTTAACACTATTAAGTGGATTAAAAGATTCTAACTTAGCTATTAATTCACCTTCTGAATCTTTATTTATATTATTAAGTTTTACAATAGGAGTATTTCCTACAAGTTCTGTTATATCATTAGCTATTTTATTATTTTTCATTCTACCACCCTTATTTATCTTCTATACTTATTCCTAAATCATTTATTTTATCTCTAATATAATCTGAAAGCTCATAATTTTTTTCTTGTCTTAATTTATCTCGAGTTTCAAGTAATATTTTCAACAAATCGTCATAATCCCCCTTATCTTCTTTTAAGTCCTGATAGAAAAGATTTAATTTAAAAATGCTTTCTACATCTTCATAAAAAGCTAATGTTTCATTAATAAATTTTAGTGAATTTTTATTAGGATTTGATTCATGTTCACTAATAAAACCATTTATTACTTTTGTAAAGTTTAATATATCAGCTAATGCTTTAGATGTATTAATATCATCATCCATATCTTTAAAGAAGTTATTTTTAACTTCATATAACTTATCTAGTAATTCATTATTTTCTAACTTATCTTCAATATCTAAATCTTTTTTAAAATCAATTAATTTTTGAATTGTGTTTTTTAATCGTTTTAAATTTTTTTCTGCTTGATCTAGGGATTTTTCTGAAAAATCAATTCTTGTCCTATAATGAGTGGATAATACAAATAAACGAAATACCATTGGATCCCATTTTTCTAATAAGTCCCTTATTGTAATGAAGTTATTTAATGATTTAGACATTTTAACTCCATTTACATTTAAAAATCCTGTATGCATCCAATACTTAACCATTGGTTTTTTATTTGATAATGCTTCCATTTGAGCTACTTCGGCTTCATGGTGGGGAAAAATTAAATCTAAACCTCCTCCATGGATATCATATTGTTGGCCAAAAAATTCTTCAGTAATAGCTGTATCTTCAATATGCCAAGCTGGTCTTCCTTTACCCCATTTAGAATCAAAATTTGGTTCTTCTTCAGTTTTTTTCCATAAAGCAAAATCTTTAATATTTTTTTTATTTGAATCAAAACTATGTGTTTCTAGATTTTCATTTTGTAATCTAGACTTCTGTTTATTAAGATCCTGATTTGATAGTTTTCCAAAGTCTGAAAATTTAGACACTTCAAAATAAATTCCCTCACTAGTTTCATAAGCATATCCTTTATCAATTAATCTTTGAATTTGATCTAGCATTTCGTTTATATAGTCTGTAGTTTTAGGATATGCATTAACAGAATTAACATTTAAAAGATCCATATCTTCTTTAAAACGTTTTTCATAATAATTTGAAATAGATTTAAAATCTATTTCTTTCTCTTTTGATTTTTGTATTATCTTATCATCAACATCCGTTATGTTTTCTATTAAAAAAACTGCATATCCTTTATATTCTAGATATCTTTTTATTAAATCAAATGCAACATATGTACGCCCATGACCTATGTGAGCATCTTCATATACTGTTGGACCGCAAACAAAGAAATTGATTCTATTATTACCTCTACTTTTGAATAGTTCTTTTTCTCTTGTCATAGTATTATATATTTCTAACATTTTTGCTCACATTTTATTTTATTAACAATTGTTATAATATTAATTTTATCTTATATATAAACTTAACTAAAAATCATTTAACTTAAAAATATGACCATATAATAATATAAGGATAAGATAGCTTTTGAATTCTCTTATTTTAATTAAAGTATTAATTAAGAATATAAATCATTACATAAAAACATTTATATACTAACATATAACAATAGTTATATTTTAAGATTATAAACAAAAAAATGATAATATGAGTAAGGAATTGACATACTCTCTGACTGATTATTTTATGAAGTTTCACTCGGAAATTTTTGCTCTCTATTATAAGCTACAGTTTCTTGTTTAGATAGAACTAATGTTCTATAGTAACGCAAGCTTAAATTCCTACATGTCCTGTAGTACATTCATTATTCATTCGGATAGCTTCATTAAGAATGTTAATAGATGCATTAATATCTCTATCATGTTTTGTCATGCATTCTGGACAAGTCCACTCTCTTATTGTTAGCGTTAAATCTTCTTTTTTGTATCCACACTCACTACAAAGCTTTGATGATGGGAAAAATTTACTTATTTGTATAGATTTTTTACCATGCCATTGGGCTTTGTATTTTATCATGTCAATAAGTTTTGACCATGATATTTGACTTATGCTGTGACTTAATCGTTTGTTTTTTATCATGTTCTGTACTGATAAGTTTTCTAAACCGATTAAATCAAAATTTTCGATT
>JAHKLT010000036.1 GCA_020854915.1 Methanobacteriaceae archaeon
AGTTTTACCTGCAATTTTGACTATTTCAGTCCACATGTTTTGCATATCCATACTACCTAAAACACCGATACCGAAAAGAATAGCTTTCATATCTGCTCTTGCAATACCATAATCTGAAACAGATTTACCACCAACAGTTTCGATGGAAAGGAAAGAAGCACCATTTTCAGCACAAGCTTCCATAGTCTCCATAACTAGATTATATTGTTCAGAGCCAATCATAGGCATTCCTTTTTCTTCATCACGAATATCCGCAGGAGTAGCCCTATAAGATGTTTGAAGACCATATTCATCTTCAAAATCTTCAAGAACACCTACTTCAATTTGAGTATTTTCAGCAGCCCATGTAGGGTTGTATGTTTGTTGAGCAATGTGTTCTCTTTCTAATTGGAATGCAGGTAATCCTATTCCTACAGCTCTTTGACAAGCACTGTATGCAATATTTTTCATTTCTGAATTCATTTTTTCTAAACTATTTTCTGCACCCTCACCAGGAGCAACATTTAATTCAGGCACAACACGTCCATTACCGACTTCAAAACCTCTTACAGCTTTAACTGGTTTTTGAGCATGCCCAAAGACCATGTCATCGGCATCTTTGTATGCCATTTCAGTACACCTTTTCATAATAACTTACCTCCAAATCACAAAATAATTTTTATCAAATCATTTTGGAATATATTTAAAGTTGCATTGAAACCTCCTTACAAATATAAAGGTTATCTCATGCAAATAATAATATGTAAGTAATCTATATTAAAGGTTTTGGTAAAATCAGCAAAAATATATAAGGAACAAATATACCGGCAAACGTTTGCCCCCAAATTTTAAAAAAAACGCCTCTCCTTCCTTTAAATATCAAGGTTGAATAAAAAAAAATAAAGCTAACTTTAAAAATTTCAAGATTCTAAAAATTAAAATTAACTAAAAGGATTATTAATTTATCATTGAATAATTATATTTATTTAGTTATTAAATTTATTAGTAAAATGAAACAAATAATATAATTAAGTAATTAAAATTATTATGAGTGAAACAAATGGAAAAATACATAGATTTATTTAAAAAAATCATTGAAAATACTAGCACCGAAGCTGATTATGTTGATATAAGAGCTGGAAAAGGAAAAAATACTAATTTAGTTATGAAAGATGGACAAGTTCAATTAGTAAATACTGGAACAATTTTAGGTGCAAGAATTAGAGTTTTAAAAAATGGAACATGGGGATTTGCATATACTAATGAAATTGAAAAACTAGAAGAAATAGCTGAAACTTCTATAAAAATATCAAATTCTTTAAAAGGAGATATTGAACTTTCAAAATCAGAAATTATTGAAGATAAAGTAAAAACACCCTGCAAAATACCATTATCCTCTGTGGATATTGAAGAAAAAAAAGAATTAATAAATGATGTGCATAAATCAGCAAATATCGAAAATGTTAAAAGTATTACTGTTAATTATTCAGATAATGAATTAGAAACATTTTTTATAAGTAGTGAAGGAAGTTCTATTTCAGTAGATGAAAGTAGAGTAGGCTTATTTTTAAATGTTGTTGCATCTGAAGGAAATTTAATCCAATTTGGCCATAGTAGTATGGGTGGTGTAAAAGGATATGAAGTATTTGAGAATGAAGATATTGATAAATTTGCAAGAGAAGTTAGTGAAAAAGCAACAAGACTCTTAAAAGCTAGTACTCCCCCTTCTGGAAAATTTCCAATAATTGCAGATAATGAACTAACTGGAGTATGTGTTCATGAAGCATTGGGTCATGCAGTTGAAGGAGATTTAATACTTCAAAATGACTCAATTTTAAAAGGAAAACTTGGAGAAAACATTGGATCAGATATTGTAAATATTGTTGATGATGCTAGTTTAAAAGATGGGTTTGGATACTACCCTTATGATGTTGAAGGAACAAAAACTCAAAGAAATCAGCTAATTAAAGATGGAGAATTAGTAAGTTTATTAACTTCAAGAGAAAGTGCTTCTAAACTAAATAGAACATCTTCTGGAAATGCAAGATCTTCATTATCAGATCAACCAATTGTAAGAATGAGTAATACATTTATGGAACCAGGTGACATGTCATTTGATGAATTAATAGAAGATATAAAAGATGGAATTTATTTAAAAGGTTCAAGAGGCGGACAAGTAGATACTGGAAAAGGAATCTTCCAATTTAATGCTGCAGAATCTTTTAAAATTAAAAATGGTGAAATTAAAGAACCATTACGAGATGTATCATTATCTGGAAATATTTTAGAAACTTTAAAAAATGTTGATGCATTAGGATCTGATTTTAAATTAGGTATTGGTTTTTGTGGAAAATCTGGACAAACTGCCCCTGTTGGTGATGGTGGACCACACACAAGAATTTTAGATGCTTTAGTTGGAGGAAGTTCTTAAATATTATTATAAAAAAATGTGAAAAAATGATTATACCAACAATACCAACTCCTGATGAACTATTAGATAAAGGATTTAAAAGAGGAAAGAAAGCTGCAGATTTAACTAGAACTACAAAAATGCCAAAACATTTAAAAGGTAAAAGAATTGAAGAAGTTAGAGTTATAACTGCATGTCAAGTTATTAAAGATCGATTAAAAATGATTTTAGATCGTGTCCCTCCTATTGAAAAGCTTCCTGAATTTTATCAAGACTATATTGATATTACAGTTGGAGTAGATGATATGAAACAATCATTAGGCGCATTAAATTGGGCTTATGGAATTCTAACACAACTTGAAAAAGATTTTGCGAGTAAAATTAGAAGAAATCCTTCTGAAAAAGCAAGCTATTATCAAAAAGCAGCATATGGTCGAATTGCTTCAGTTGTAAAAAAAATTAAAAAGGATCTCGATTTTTTGGATTTTGCAAAAGCAAATTTAAGAAATATGCCTACTATTGATTTTGATGCAACAACCATTGTAATAGCTGGTTTCCCAAATGTTGGAAAATCCACTTTACTTAAGCAAATTACAACTGCAGAGCCTGAAATAGCTAATTACCCATTTACAACAAAAGGTATCCAAATTGGACATATTGAAAAAGGATGGAAACATTTCCAAATAATTGATACACCTGGACTTTTAGATAGACCTATTTCTAATATGAATGATATTGAATTAAATGCTATGGTAGCTTTAGAACATTTAGCTGATGCAATTTTATTTATTTTTGATGTATCAGAAACATGTGGTTATCCTTTAGAAAGTCAGTTTAATTTACTTAATGAAATAAAAAAGATTTTCAAAGGTATAGAAATAATTTATTTATTTAATAAAATAGATATTTCAGATTATAATAATAACACCGACAAAAAAGAATATATCAATCAATATAGAGAAAAATTAGATAATGTTATATTTATATCAGCTGCAAAAGGAGAAGGTGTTGATAAAATAATAAATATTTTCGAGAATATTGAAAAAATAAGTCATTAAAATTAAATTTTTAGTATAATATATAGGGTCCTAGATTTTTGGGAAAAATCAAAGGTATTTAATATCTCATTTCACATGTTTAGAGTCCATTGAGCATTTATCCTATAAAAGTACAAATTGTATTGCCCTTTTGAGTACAAATTCTAAAATTTAAAGCTCTGATTTTAATAATAAAGAAAATTCACATACCCC
>JAHKLT010000014.1 GCA_020854915.1 Methanobacteriaceae archaeon
GGGGTATGTGAATTTTCTTTATTATTAAAATCAGAGCTTTAAATTTTAGAATTTGTACTCAAAAGGGCAATACAATTTGTACTTTTATAGGATAAATGCTCAATGGACTCTAAACATGTGAAATGAGATATTAAATACCTTCTATTTTTCCCAAAAATCTAGGACTCTATAAATTATATTTTTCCTCATTTTAGATGAAATTACAGTGTGATTATTTTAAATTTAAAATAAGAATTATTTACAAGTAGAATTTATGTATAAAAACAAGAAAATTTTATGAAAAATTCAATAGTTGTAAAATTAATTTTTATGGTTTTTAAAAGTAAAAATAGCTATTATTGATTTTAATAATTTCATCTAATAAAAAATTGCTTAATCAAATGAATTATAAATAAAAATAAGCATTTAACAATTTTTAACTTAAATAAATAAATTAGATCTTTTAAAAATAAATAATTTAACTTTATTTAAAAACTAAAAAATTTTATATTAAAAGGTACAATATATCTATATAATATGAGATGATATAAATGGATAAAAATATAGAATTTAATAAAATATTAAATGAGAAACTAGATTTAGATAGTGAACCAGTAGCTATTAAATTTTTTAATAATCTAGATGAAATTCCTGATGGTATTGAAAAGATACCAGATAAAAAAAGACATTGCGAAATGGTTAGAGATGCTTCATATGGTAAAAAGTTTTATGCAAGTTCAAATGAGCAAGCGTGTAAAGGTGGGAGTGCTGCATTAGGTCTTGAAGATTTTCCAGAAAAGTTAAAAAGTGGTGAAACTTATTATAAACTTGGAAGGTTTAAAGATTTAGAAACTTCAAAAAGAACTGTTGATAGTCTATCTGTAATTAAAGATAAACATTTAGGAATTATTTATGCCCCATTAAAAGAAGCTGAGTTTGTTCCAGATATTATTGTAATACTTACAAGTCCTGTTGTTGGAATGAAAATAGCTCAATCTATTGTATATAGTTCTGGTGAAAAAGTCAGCCCATCTTTTGCAGGTATTCAGTCAATTTGTGGTGATGTTGTATCTGGTCCTTATATGACTGGTAAAACAAATATGTCTCTTGGTTGTAGTGGATCTCGTAAATATGCAGATATTAAAGATAATGAATTAGCTATTGGAATTAATTATAATAATTTAAATGAAATAGTGGATAATTTAAATGTTATTTAATAAATACTCATAGTCTTCATAAGTATTTATATTTAATAATTCTATTTCATTTTTTTCTTTTATTCCATAAAATGTATAATTATCATTAAACATTTTTCTAAGAATGGGATTTAAATTACCATTATGTCCTTTTATGTTTTTAATTAGATTTTTTCTGTCTGCTACAAAAGGCATTCCTAATCCTTTAGCACTATTTAACTTACCATATTCTTTTCTTCTTAAGATTGAAATAGTTTTTAAGGGATTTTTAGAATTTATTGAACAATTAATCAGTTTATTAAATGTTTCTGTACTAACAGTTGGTTGATCTCCACTAAGACATAATACTAATTCAGAATCAATATTAAGTAAACCATTTAATAATGAGGTAGATAATTCTACATCAACAGGATTATTTTTAATAATTTTTACATCATCATTAGAAAAATTAGAAATATATTTATTTATTTCACTTGCAAAATGTCCAAGTACTATAATACAAGAGTCTACATTTGATAAAAGGACATTGTCAATTGTAGTCTCTATTATAGATTTATTTTTAAAGGGAAGTGTTAATTTATTTTTAACTTTTATGTTTTTATTAATCTGACTTTCAATCATTCTAGAATTTTTTCCAGCTGCAGTTATAATTGCAGAAATCATAAAAATCAATAAAATTTAATTTGGTTCATATTTAACAATTTTTGAATGAATAACTGTACCTGCACCACTGCCTTCAGTCCACATAACAATTTTAATAGGATAATCATGGTTATTTAAAACTTTAACATCCTCACAAGGCCTATATTCAAACATTACTGCTTCTGAATCCATTTTTAAACCAGTTGGTAAGTCAAATCCTTCATTTAATGAAGCATCTCTTAAAGCTCTTGCAGGAGGACAGGATCCATGAGCAGCCATTCCTCCAGGAGCATCATGATCAGATAAGCTTGCAAAACCAGTCTCTTCTTTTCCAGATCCATAGCTTTCAGGAGCAATAATAGTATTGTTCCATCCTTTACAAAATTCATTTGCATTATGTGCTCTACCTTCATCACCATACTGTGGAAAGGATCCAAGATATGAAGTGAATATTTGAGAGTCATTTTCAGTATAATTAGTCATATAAACAACAACAGAATTACTTGAAGGATAGTTCTCTGTATAGTTATAAACTTCTTCACCAAAATATTTTTTAATCTCATCTGGAGACATATCAGACCTATTATCTGAAAAATTATATAAACCTTTCTCTAAAGTGAAATTAGAACCTACCTCAGAATCGTAATTATACCAGTTCACTACTTTTTTAGTTTCATTATTCGGAAACTCATGGTTTTTTATATCATTCTCAGAAATAGATTCAACTTTATTTTCTCCTTCATAAACATCAACTCCTTCTTCAGTTTTACTTAACACTTTATAAGGACTAGAGTAACCCCAAACAAAATTAGAAGGAGGTTTAACAACTAAATTTTCACCCTCCAATGTTAAATAACCTGGACCCTCAAAACCAGTAGCATGGCCAGTGGAGGAAATCCCACCACTAGAAACAGATTTTAAATCCAACGGAACAGTACCAGTAGATAATGAAATAATTATACCTCTTAAATTTAAATCAAAAATTTGTTGAGGCAAATAATTCATATGAGAAATAAGAGGCACACTAATTATTTCATCTTCTGATAAAACCACATCTCCTGCAAAAACTGTTTTGCCAATAGGAATATCAGAATTATCAACTAACTCTTTTCCAGTTATTTTATCATGATTTAAGAATGAAAAACTTAAAATTAAAATACACACACAAAATAGGATTAGAACTATTTTAATAGAAGAATTTCTCCAATCCTCATTACCCATAACAAACACCTAAAATAATCATATGATTTATAAATTTATTTAATTTAGTATTTATACATTACGAACAATAACTATTTTAAAAAATATAATTCTAAACTCCATACAACTTTATTAAAAAATAATTTTACTATAATAATTTGGATTTAAAACAGATTTAATGAATAATTAATAGGAATTATTACAATTATCAGATAATAGCTTTAATCTTTCCTGAATTTCAATTATAGTATTTTGTCCATTTCCACCAATAAAAATAGCTTCTTCATGTGAAAATTCAGCTAATAAAAAAATAATATCATCTAGTGTATTAGCTATTTCAATTCTACCATCGTATTGAAGTTCTTTAAATCTTTCAACTGCCATATCAATAGTATCATCTAAACCAGAAAATAAAACAACAACTTCCGGATGATATTTTGCGATTTCATCTATAATTTCTAATCTATGATACTCATTAGCTCTAGGAGTACCAATAAAAGTAGCATAAAAATTCTTTTCATTTAAAATAGATAAAGTTGCATCAACATTATCAGTTTTACCAATATAAATCAAAGAGTCATTTAATTTATAAACATTTAATCGTCCTTGAACTGGTTCAAAATTAGACAAAACATCTTTAATAATATTTTTTGGAATTTTTAAATAAGTAGCTATAGCTGTAGCTAATCCTGCATTTAACTTGTTAACATTACCCCAAATTTTCAAATCGCCTTGAAATTCATAATATGGAATTGATTTAGAAGCAACCCCTCGAAAATCACTTTGAAAATCTTGATTATGGGCTAATACTATCTCTTTTCCCTTGAAAAAATTCATTAGTTTATTTTTATAATTAGCTATAGTTTTATGAACATCCATATGATCATTACCAATATTTGTAAGAGCTAATAAATCAAAGTTAAAAAAATAGTCACAAAATTCTAAAGTCATATCACAAACTTCAACAAGTAGAATATCATAATCTTCGGAATTAGCTTTTAAAATAAGATCATAATATCCTTCAAAACCACCACCAGCATTTCCACCAACTAAAACTTTTTTACCTGACTCTTCAAGAATTTCTTTTAGCATATGAACAGTAGTAGTTTTTCCATTTGTTCCAGTAATACCTATAGTAAAAATATCTTTATGAGCAGTTAAAACATCACAAAGTAATTTTCCCTCTTCAAGATATTTTTGAGCAATTGCACTACCCCACATACTAGGACTAATTGCAACAACATCAGAGGAATCTATCTCATCACTATTAAAAAAACCTAAATCAACAGTTAATGAACCAGTAATCATAGAAATATTATCATCATCCTGAATTAAGTCTATTTCAACTAAAGGAATTTCAAAATCAGATAAATCAACTTTATTATTAAGATCTGTTGCATAAACTTGCCAATCATGTTGTAAAAAAGAAGCAGATGCTTTTTTACCCTCTACACCTAAACCAATTATAGCAGCTTTCATTTAAACACATTTTTAAATTATTAGAAAAAAGTAATTATATAATAAATATAAAACTGTTAATATAAATAACTTATTAAAAGTGATAATAATGTTTGAAGAAAATAAAGATAATAAAATTTATAATTTAATAATAAGTAATGGAACTGATGAAAATAATGAGCGTAATCAATTTTTAGAAAAAATATATTCAAAAACAGATTTTTTATGGACAGAATCTGTATCCAGCTCTTATTTAACAGCTAGTGATGATTTTTTTAATAAAGTTGATGTAGTCATAATATTATCTGGTTTATATACAAATAATAAAGAAAAAATTGATGAATTAATAGAAGCATCTATTAAAAACAATAAAGCAATATTACTTGTAAGACCATTTGGTATGGAAGAAGTTCCAGAAAATTTAGAAGAAATAGCTACAGCTATCGTTGGATGGAATGCTAATTGTGTTATAGGAGATATTAAAAGTATAGTTAGTAGGGATGATTAACTAATTATACTCTACTTTAGAAATACCTTTATTTTTTGAAACTTCAATAATATTATCTGCAGCAGATTCTAATTGAGTTTCATGAGTAACAATAATCATTTGAGGTAAAACAGAAACATCTTTTAAAAGATTTATTAGTTCATGTCTTCTAAAACTATCCAAATGAATTGTTGGTTCATCTAATAAAATTGTTTCAAGATTTCCTCTAGACATAGCTTGAGTAATAGCAAGTCTTAATGCAAGAGCAATAGCTATTTTTTCACCACCACTCACCATATCAATATTTGTTTCCCCTTCAGGGCCAAATACAGAAATATTATAATCCTCATCTAAAATTAAATCAGAATAATTGAAGTTAAATTTTTCAAAGAATTCCTTTGTATACTTTTGAATAAGAGGTCTTGAAAAGTTTCTAAGCTCTTTTTGAATACCATTTTTACTGTATAATTCCCTTATTTCAGTAAGAACACCTAATAAATCTTCAATATTTTTTTGTTCTTTTTGAAATTTTTCATTTTCATTGATACGTATTGTTAAATCTTCAACATAAGTAATTAACTCTGTAGCTTGTCCTTTAATATTACTTAATTTATTATTTAAATCATCATATTTATTAGAAGCAATATCATAAGAATAAACAATCTTATCATACCTATCTTTGTCATAAGAAGAATCAGATATTTCACGTTGAATATTATCGATTTTATTAAATCTCCAATTAAGATCTTCTTTTTTAGAAACAAATTGAGATTCTAATGATTGTTTTATTTGAACATAACCTTTTAATTGATTATATCTTTCTTCTTTTTCATTTAAATCATTAATTTTTTCTTTTAATTCCTCTTCATTAATATCACTTGTTAAAAAGCTATCCTTATTAATGACTAATTTAACATTTTTAACTTGTAAATCAATATTGTTTCTAACTTGATTAAGTTTATGGAGAATTTCATTTTCATCACCAATAACATCTAAAGCACCTTTAGACTGGATATACTTCTCATAAGATTCTTTATAATATTTTTTTCTAGAATTTTCATCCTCAATAGAGTTAATAATTTCTCCAAGCTCAGAGCTAACATTTTTATTATTATTAAGCTCTTTTTCAATATCTTCAAATTTAGAAATATTTTTATTTAAATCATTATATTTATGATTGTATTCTACAGTTTCCTTATCAAGTTTTTGAAGTGTTGTAATCCTCTCTTCTGATTCTGTTTTACTCTTATTTAATAAATGAATATCTGCTTGTTTATCATTAATTGATTTTTCAGCCTTTTTAATATTATCCTCATAAAATTTAGTTAAATCATTTTTCTTTTTAAAGTCTATATCAGATTGACATAAAGGACATTTATTATCAACATCCCCTAATTCACTTAATGGTTTTTCAGAAGATTTTATAGATTCTTTAAGAGCAGCTATTTCTTGATTCTTAGCAGATATCTCATTATCAAACTCTTTTATTTTTAAAGAGAGATTATTGATGATTTTAGAAATAATATAATTAAGATGCTTAAAATCTTCTGCATTTTCAAGTTCCCTTGGATCAAAATCTTCTTTAAGTAAACTTTCACGAGTATTATCAAAAAATACATCTAATTTTTCTTTATTTTCATTGATTTCAGATAACAAAACATTTCTATCTTTTTCCAATGTAGTTACAACTTTCAAATCACCTTCTAATCTAGATTTTTCTTCCCTTAAAGATTCTAATTTATCTTCAATGTTTAAAAATCTTTCATAACCTTCTTTTTCTGTATCTAAAATATTTTTCTGATTTTTATATGTTTCTAAATCACCTAAAATTTCAAGTTCTTCAACTTTTAAATCTTGAATCTTTTGTACAGATTTTTCAAACTCTAAGTATACAGGTAATTTTTTAACATATTTATCTAATCTTTCAATTTCTTCTTCATTTTCATGTATTTCATCAAGCTGTTTTTGAAGTGATTTTTTCTCATTACTAAGTTTTTCAATTATTTCATTTTCAAGTTCTAAATCTTTAACCAAAGAATCATATTTTGTTTTTTCAGATTCCATTTTTAATTTTTCATTAGATTTTAATGTTTTTAATTCTGTTACTTCTTTTAATTCACTTTCAATTTGATTACCATCTATTTTAAGTTGATTTAATGTAGATATTTTAGAATTATAATCATCTTGAAGCTTTGAAGCAGAATGAAGTTTTCCTTTAAGTTCAGAATTTTTATTTTCATAAATATTTATTATTTGAAGTAAATTTTTCCAAGATTTTTCAAGAGAATCTATTCCCAATAATTTACCTATTAATTGTTTCTTCTCAGCAGACTTTTTATCTATTAATTGGGCAATTTCTCCTTGTCTAACATATATAGCATTTAGAAATAAATTACCATCCATATTTAAAATAGCTTTGATTTGAGATTCAACTTCTTTATCTCCAGAACAAATCATAGTAAAATCAGACTCAGAGTTTTCTTTTAAAGATAGAATAGACTTTATTGTAGTTTTTGTTTTTTCTCTTTTGACTTTATATGTTTTACTATTAGATATGAATTCTAATTGAACAGACATGTCCATTTTAATAGTTCCTTTTCTAACAAGATCCTGAATTTTTTTACCAGTATGTTGTTTAAATAATGCAAAACTAATAGCTTCAAGAATACTTGATTTTCCAGCACCATTTTCCCCAACAATAACACTAATACCATGATTAAAATCAATTTCAGCATTTTCATAAGATTTGAAATTATTTAGTGTTAGTTTACTGAATATCATTGTCAAACTCCTTTAGTTCTGTTTGTTCATTATTTTCTCCTGCATCAGTAATATCTTCTTCAGAAACATTAATTTCCTCAAAATAATCGTTATAAAAGCTTTCAATTAATTTTTCTGATTCTTCAATATTATCTTTTGATAAATTTTCATATAAATCAATAGCTAAATTACTAATATCCTGATTTTCAAAAGATTTTAAATGTTCGTTTAACAATGTTTTAGGTTCTAATGAATCTATTTCACTAATATCAATTTCTTTATCACTTAAAGTATCATTTGATTTAAAAATAGGTCTAATAAGTAAACATAAATCACCTAATTCACTGTTAATTAAATCATAAATATCTGAATTAGATAATTTTGAATTTTTTATGGTTAAATTTAGAATAGGTTTATTTTTTAAATCTTTTATCATAGATTTAATATTTAAAATCTCATGAGTTAAATTAGATGAATCAATAGTTTTACTAATAAATTCTCTTGGAATATCAATTTTAACCCTTTTAATTGGATGATTAGGAGCATCTAAATCTACAATGCAAAAACCTTTACCGTTTTTACGATAATCCATAATTTCATTACTTTTCCATATATCCATAGACCCAGGATAAACTAAAAAACCTTCATTAAAAGGTTCTTTTATATAATTATGAACATGACCAAAGGCATAGTAATCAAAGTTATTAGGAATATCACCAATTTCTAATTCATATTCAAATGGCAAATATTTATCAATTCCTTGATGTAAAACTAAAATTTTTTTAGAATGACCTTCAGCTTTTTTAGATAGGTTTTTAAGCCTGTCTTTTAAAAGATTATTTTGTGATTTTGGAATATATGGAATTCCTCCAATAAAAATATCTTCTCCTTCTATATAATCCGTATTGATTAAACTAATAACCTTTAAACCAAATTTTTTAAATAAAACTTGAGGTGGAATTGTACCTTTTCTTAAGGTTGTATCATGATTACCAGCAATTGCATACATAGGAATTCCTGCACCTTTTAACTTCAACAAAGCTTTTTGAAAAACTAAAAGAGTTACAGGAGAGGGTTTTGCTGTTTCAAACAAATCCCCACTATGAATTACAAAATCTACTTTTTCTTCAATAATCTTATCAATTGTCTTTTCAAACACTTCATAAAAATCTTTTTCTCTATCTAAGAGGCCAAATTGCCTATAGCCTAAATGAGTGTCTGCTAAATGTGCAAATTTCATTATATTACCTTCTTTAAAATTATAATCAATAAACACTATAGTTGCATTAAATTCCTATAATAAATATACTATCTTTATTAAATTATTTAAAATTTGTCAAATAAATTTGTGAAATTTTTAAAAATTAATAATCTCCACCTAAATTAAGAAAATCTTCTTCTTCCTGTTTAAGATTTTCCTCTTTTTCTTTTTTACTACTGACCCATAAAGATGTAATATCAATATCCCCACCATGAGACCTTCCTTTAAATTCATCAATTTTTACCAATGTTGGAATTTTAGTCATAAGACCTAAAACCATAGCTTCACCAATATTAAGTGATGGTAATTGTTTAACTAAATCTTCACTAAGGTTTTCACTTGCTGATTGAACATGCCTTTGATCTTGAGGTTCAACTAATCTTAAAATAATCATATTATTAACTTGAGATAATGCATCTTGATCAATAGATTTTGGACTTTGACTAACTAAACATAATCCAAGACCAAACTTACGTCCTTCTCTTGCAATTCGACTAATCCAGAATTTTGAACTTGGATTTCTACTTTGTGGAGCTAAAATATGAGCTTCTTCTAAAATAAAAAATACTGGAAATTCTAATCCATTATTTTCATCACTGTGAACATTAGCTTTTCTACTTTTTAAAGCATTTCTCAAAATATGACTAACAAGTACTTCTGCAGCAAATTCATCACTTTGACCCAAATCAAGAACATTAACTTTTCCAAGTTCAATTTTACTTAAAATATTACCTATATTAGTATTAAAAAGTTTACCATATTTATCTTGTAAATCTTCTATTTTATTTATAACATCCATTATTTTATTTTTATCCGAAGAAGATGTTTCATCATCATTAAATCTTTTATATAGAACATCATAAATTATTTGTAAGAAATCTGTTGTTGTAGCTTCCCCATTTTCAACAATTTTACGTGCTTTTTTAAATGCATTTCTAAAGTATCTCTCTTGAATATGAGCTGAACCTTTAATATTTGCAAGTCCTTTGATTTCATCAAAAGACATGTAAATAGGATTAATAACAGGTTTAATTTTATTTATTTCACCATTTTTAAAATCTGAGTTAGAATACTCTGAATGCATATCAAATATGAAAATAGCCCCATTTTTCTCAAGAAGACCATCAATTAATACTGAAACTGTATTTGATTTTCCAGCACCAGTCATAGCTAAAATAGCTAAATGCCTTGAAACCATTTTATTAATATCTACATTTACTTCAATATCACTTTGATTTATTAAATTACCTAATTTCAATGAGTTTTTACTTTTAAAAATACTATCTAATATTTTAGAACTAGCTATTTCTACAGGAGTTCCAGGAGGAGCTGGTGTTCGAGGTAATCTTAAATCATCATCAAAATCGCCTAAAATTCTTATTTTTCCTTTAATATAATAGTCATCCCCTTCTAATGATTTAATCATTTCAATAGTATCTGGATTAAAAATTTCTCCATTTAAAGAAACATTACCTCTAACTAATGAATCAATCATACCTAAAACATTCTTACCATCATAACTTAAATTAACATACTCCCCTACTTTAGGCATTTTTTTAGAGATAAAATTAACTTCATTTAATGATGTTTCACCAACACATCTTCCTATAATCATAAAAATAACTCCATTACTTTAACATTTCTCTTCCAAAAAGTCCACATTACTTTAACATTTCCCTTCCAGATTTTTCATAAAAGTTCACAATATTAGATAGCTCTTCAATATTTCTATCAGAAATTACAACATCTTTATGAGCTTTTTTAAGTAAATATGGATAACCATCAGTTGAAAACTTTTTTAATTTTCCAATAATATCTATAACATCATCAATATCTACTTCATAAGGTATTTCAACTTTTAAAATATTTTTCTTATCTTCAAGTCTTAAATAAAAAATAGTAAATTTTAAAGATTTAAAAAAATCATCCTCAATTGGAAAAACATGTTTAATCTCAGAAGATAAATCTTTATATATTAAATTTGAAAATCCTTCTTTATTAGTGTATTTATCAAAAACAGCAATATCTGGAATGTTACTTTCAAAAAATTCATTAGATATTGAAGATTTTGAAATAGCTATTATATTTTTTTTATATTTTAATAATGCTTTAATCACCATTAATTTTTCTAAATTACTTAAAAAAACTTTCAGTTCAAATTTATTAGAATAAATTTTGAAGTATTTATTAATTAAGTCTTCAGAATACAAATTAACATTAAAATTTTGAATTTCTTCTTCTAAATCATCAATACAATTATCAATAACATCTTGCTTGAGTTTAGCTGAAAGTTCTGCTCCTGAAGGATATGGTCTAATTAAATCTCCAAATAAAGAACCATCATACAAATAATAATCTACATCATATTCTTCAAGAACTTTTAAAGCACTTTTTGCTTCAAATAATCCCATATAAGACCTTAAAAGATCTTCTGAAAATCTATGATGAGATATAGTTTCTATTTCTACATTCTCTATTTTTTCAAGTTTTTTATCAAAAATTAATGATTCACAAGCTATTGCATAAAAATAGAAACTTAAAAATTTCTTTTTATTAAAGCTACCATCACCTGCAGCTATAGAAAATTCATCACTTGATTGTGGAATAAATTCTTCGTTCCATCTATCAAATATTTTAGAATCATTTTCACTAAACTCATCTACAATATCATTAACTAAACCTTTTTTCCTAACTGCCTCAGCATACAATGAATCTAACATAATAATCAAAAAAGAAGTTTTTTATAATAAAAATATAATGATATTATTATAAAAAGTTTTACAAAGAGCTTTTGAAAAATAAATTTAGAGATTTTTAATAGAACTAGTAATCTCTGAGATTTTTCCCTCTACATCACTAGTTTCTTCAACAATAGTTCCAGTTACAATAATATCTGCACCAGATTTTGCAGCTATTAAAGCAGTTTCACCATCTCTTATTCCACCACCAACAATAACAATCATATCATCAGTAGCTTTTTTAGAATAAGCAATCATTTCTGGAGGAATAGGTTTATCTGCACCAGAACCTGCTTCCAAATAAAAGAATCTCATACCTAATAATTCAGCAGCCATTGCATATGCAGCTGGGATTTTAGGTTTATTTCTTGGAACAAGTTTAGCATCTCCAACCCAACCAACAGTACCTCCAGGTTCAACAACCATGTAACCCATAGGAAGAACATCAATTCCAGCTTTTTTAACATCAGCTGCTGCAAGAGATTGAGCTCCTAAAATCCAATAAGGATTATTAGAATTTAAATAAGTCATGAAAAAAATAGCATCTGCATATTTACTAACACTATTAATATTTCCAGGAAATAAAATTATAGGAAGATCAATATTTTCAGATAATATTTTACAAGTAGCATTTACATCATCACTATCAACAGTAGAACCACCAATCATAATCCCATCTGTTCCACCTCCAATAGCTGCTTTAGCTATTTCAAGAGCTGTTTCAGGACTTTGTTCATCAGGATCAAGTAATGTAAAATGAACTTTTCTAGATTTTAATATATCTTTTATCTGTTTTTCTACTACATTCATGAAAATCCCTATAAGTAAAAAATTAAGATTTAAAAAATAATTTGAGGAATTATCCTCTTGGTTCTTTTGCTTTGAACCTTAATCCAGTATAATCACATTTTCTGCAAGTAGTAGCTGCAGCAGGATTACGAGCATTACATTTCAAGCAAATTTTAACATTGAACATTCTATTTTCAGCTTCTTCAAAACGTGCCATTAAAAAGTCCTCCTTAATAAGTAAAATAATTATTATATAAAATAATTCAAATAAAGAATATTATAAAACAAAACAAGTAATAATATTCATAACCATTAATAAAAATATTTATTTAATACTATTTAAAGTTTTAGAAAATTGGAGGCTGTAAAGTTCTGTGGAGTTTTTTGTTGAAGTGTGTTTTTTGTCATTTTAAGTGCTAGGTATTCTAGTAGTCCTTGTGTTGTTTTGTATTTTTTCTTGTTTTAGTGTTTTTATGCTGTTGCTGTACCATTGTTCTGCTTGATTTGATGTTTGAGGTATGAAATTGTTTCTTGTGTAGTTTGTGAGTCTTTGGAAGTCCGGAATTATTTTTTTGTGTATGTGATGGTTGGCCAAAATTCAAAATCATTTTCTTAAAACGATAGATTAATCATTTGTTTGAGATTTGAAGAAACATCTTTCTTGAAAAAAGTATTTTTGTCCAACACTCATCATCAAAAAAAAAGAACTGATAAAAAAATACACATTCATATTAATAAGATATATAGAGTCTTGGCCAAATATGTATATTATTTTTTGAAAGTTGCAGTAGAAGGCTGCATTTGGGATTTAGAATTTTGTCTAATCTTTGAAAATAATGGTCAATGAAACTGGCCATAAATCATTGAAAATTATATGGGTAAATTAA
>JAHKLT010000023.1 GCA_020854915.1 Methanobacteriaceae archaeon
CACGATTCAAAATCATATCAGAAGCAAAAATAGTAGTAGGCATACGATAAACCAAAATACTATTAAAATCTGATGCATATAACCCATAAAATGGATTTTTATAACTATAAGATATATTATAAACACCCGGATTTAAAGTAACCTGCAAACGAGCAAAACCAAAAACATCAGTTAATAATTCATAACTTTGACTCCATGTACCAGATGAAATAGTAACACTAATTGTTTTACCATATAATGAAAAAGCATTAAGATCATTAAAACTAATAACAAAATACTTATCTTCACCATAATACTGAACAAAATCCGTTGCATTAATTGAAACTTCTTTTAAAATAACATCATTGTTAATAATAAAATTACCAGCACCAGTAGAATTTAAATACCATGAACCACCATTATACTCAATAATAACAATATAATTACCTTCAGGCAAATCAATCTTAAAATTAACTTCACCAAAACCATCAGTAACACCAGTTAATGTTTTAATTAAATTTTTTTGAAAAATTTTTAAAGTAACAGTTTCCCCAGCAATTCTACGACCATGCATATCTGATAAAATCACAGTATAAAATCCATTAACTGGAATAACTACATTAAAAACACTAAAAATAATAGTATTAATCTTTTCAACAACTAAAATAGCTTTTCCTTTTGCAGCACCATAAATATTATCACCAGGATAAAAAGCTACAACTTCATACTTACCTGGAAGTAAATTAATAGTAATACTTGCAACACCTTTATCATCTGTTAAAACATCAAAAGTTTCAGACTTACTACCATCAGAAATAGTAACTTTAACTACTTCACCCACTATTACATTACCAAAACTATCTTTTAAAATTATTTTATAAACATTACCCACACCATATAAAGTTATATTCGAAACAATAATTGTAGAATTAACGGGTAAAACAACAACTTTAGATTTAGAACTACTAGAACTATACCAACTATTACCATTAAAGAAACATTTAATAATATATTCACCTATATCCAAATTCAAAATAAAATCAGCACGACCACCAGAACCAGTAACACCAGTAAAATTCCTAGAAAAACCTTTAGAATCTATAACACTAATAACAATAGTATAATTAACTAAACCCTGACCATTTTCATCAGCTAAAACAACATAAAAATTATTATTTTTACCATAAAAAGTATAATTATAACTAACAAGTTTAGTTAAAGAACTCAAAACACTAATTTTCGAAGAATTATTAACCGACTTAAAATAACCATTACCACCATAACTTACATAAACTGTATACTCACCTACAGGATAATCCACTTTAAAAGATGCAAAACCATATTCATCAGTAACTAATGTAAAAGATTCATAAAGCCCATAACGATTAAAAATATTAACAATTAATGTTTGATTAAAAATACGATGACCATTAACATTAATCAATGAGATATTATACAAATTATCCTTACCATAAACAACAATATCATTCATCAATAACTTAGTATTATCATTATGAATTGTTAAATCCAAAGTTTGATGATCAATAGTAGCATAAACATTAAAATCATCAGAAGTATCATTAAAAGTAATAAAAGTAATAGCTTTGTTTTTAAATAAGGTAACAATAGTTGGTGAAACAATACCAAAATCAGATGAAAAATTAGCAATACGTGAAGGAATTATAAAATTCAAAGATTTAATGTTCTTACTATTATCAACTAAACTATCTAAAGAAGCAATAATCTCATTACCTTTACGTTCTAAACTCATAATAATCCAATCATTAATTGTTAAAGAAGCAAGGAAAACATAAATTCTATCATTATCTGGTTTTTGGTTGCTACCCCACCAATTACTAGAACAATCAACATCTACCTTATAAGAATAAATATCATCACCCCAATAATAAGCAGCATTATCAACAAATACACAATAATGAACAACATTTGGATTATACAAAGCACCACCATAAGCAGCATTATTATTAATAAAACTCGAATTTAAAACTGTTTTTGCAGAAGCAACCCCCGTACCATCATAAGCCCCCTCAAGATTCATACCCAAATTACTATTATTAATAAAACTAGAACTTATAATTGTATCAGAAAAAACACCTTTACCTTTATTTTTAGTAAAACTTGAATTACTAATTATATTGGAAGATACTAAATATCCTTTATTATTATAAAAATAGCACTGATCAACCAGACTCCAAATATTAGAATATGGTGAGGTTACAGCAATACCAGCTCTTCCACTAATACTTGAGACCCAATCATTATTAATAAAATCAGAATTTTGAATTAGAACATAATTATCATAAGTATTGACATCATAAGTATCATATAAAATAGTTAACATACTATAAGAAGAATAAATACTTGGGTTACATTTTACAACACCAGCATTATTATTTTCAAATATAGAATTTAAAACTGTAATATTATTATAAACAGAAATACAATAATTATAATCCTTATACCCATCAGACCCATAATAGCCAGTGATTAAAGTAAAATTGGAATTCATAACAAATACTGAAGCAGACCCTAAAATACATGCACCCACAATATTTTTAAAAGAACTATTAAAAATATTAACTGACCCTTTTAAATAAACACCAGAAACAGAGTTAATTATCCCATTATTAGTGCGAATATTATAAAAATTAGAATCATAAATATTAATAATACCTCCTTCCAAGATAAACAAAGAATTAATATAATCTATCATATTTACAGTGAAATTAATATTAAAAATATTTAAAACACCCCATTCACGCACTATAAAAAAATTAAGAGCATTAGGCCTACTTAAAACAACACTACCTAAGCCCACTAAAGTAACATTTTTATCAATAATTAAATTTGCATTCCAAGCATTTTCATATGTACCATTTAAAAGATAAATAGTATTACCAGTTAAAGACTTAGAAATAACATGAGATAATGTTTTATAAGGATATTCTTCACTACCATCACCAAAAGTATCATGACCATCAGGAGAAACAAACCAAGAATAATCAGTACTACCATCACCAACAACAAGACGTAAACGTTGACTATCTAAAATAGCATAAACCATAATACTCTCATTATTATAAATTAAATTAGTAACAAATGATCCATTTACTAAATATCCAGATTTTGGATTAAAAAAACCATTCTCAGATTCAAAAGTGACAAAACGACTATTTAAAAAAGAAGTATCATACAAATCATACATATTAACCCCATCAGTATACTTCGATAAACTAACAATAAAATCAGTATTACTACCCACAACAATAGGGGTTTCTTTTGATGTAAATGTCATAACAACCCAATATTTAGCATCAAAACTACCCTGAAAAATATTAGGTCCTTTATTATTACCCCACCAATTATAATTAAGAGAACCTTTACCATTACCATTAACAGAACCAAGAATAACAGAATGTGAAACATTTAAAAAAGCATTATTAGCTAAAACATTATTAAAAATAGAACCATATGCTAAAACATTAGAATCCTCCACCTTTAATGATCCATAAAAAGAATCACTAGAAATATTAAACAAAGAAGCATTAGAATGAGTAATTGATGGATTAGAACCAAATACTGAATTTTTTACAACTAAATTATCCACACCAGTAAGTGTAAAAGAATCAACAAATAACAAATCAGCAAAAACAAATGTACCATTAATTTTATTATAATTATTATAAGCATGATTAGAATTAAACTGATTTAATGAGCAATTAAAAAAGGATATATTAGCACAATTATATACTGATCCATATAATGAAGAATTATAAAAATAAGATTCAGCAATATTAGAAACTAAACTACCATAATTGGAACTTTTACAATTAGAAAAATTTGAATTATAAACTTTTAATAAACCTTTATTTAAAATAGTTCCTAAAAAACTATCCATCTTATTAAAAAAAGAATTATTAACAATAAGAGTACCTTCATTTAAAAAAATAGAATTTACATCATCATACATAGATGAATATCCATTTATAAAAATTAAGTTATCTAACACTAAAGAAGCATTATTATTAATCTTAAAAAAATAAGAATTATTATTAGCATCTAAAACTACATTATTAGATAAACCCACAATTTTTATACAATTATCAACATATAAACCTCGATCATTAGAACTGTTATAAACACCAGAATTCAGATAAATAGTTGAACCATTAGAAGTCTTAGATATAGCTCTATTTAAACTAGCATAAGGTGAAGATTCACTACCATCACCATTAAAATCATCACCATTTAAACTACTAACATAAATATTAGAACCAACATCATTAGGATTATTAAAACTTTCATCAACTAAAACATCACCATTAAAATCATCACCATTTAAACTACTAACATAAATATTAGAACCAACATCATTAGGATTATTAAAACTTTCATCAACTAAAACATCACAATCCAAATCATTATCTGAAAAATCACTATTATTATTACTTAATGAATCAGAAGCACTAATCAAACTTAAACCAAGAAAAAACACTAATAAAAAAATATAAACAAATCTACAACGACCAAAAATAATAAACACCTACCCCATCAAATTTAATATTATATATCATTATTATTCACTTATTTTATGCATATTATGTTATAATTTAAAAAAATATTAAAAAATATATAAGGAAAAAATCCTTATATCATAAAAAAAAATCTTAGTTATCCCTATTTTGCCTTTTAAATCCTAAAAATAATAATACAAATAATATTATTAAAATAATTATAATTGTATATACAGATAAAGGATCTTTTAAAATATTCTTTTTAATAACCTCTGAAATTTCATAAACAGAAGAACCAGAATCACCAGCAGAACTAGAACCACTACCAGTACCACTACTATCACTAGAACTAGAAGCATCAGCAGCATTAATAATCAAACCAACACCTAACAAATTAAGAACATTAGAACTATTAGAACGACTTAAACTATTCAAACTAACAACATCAGTACGAATAACACCAGAACCATCAGTATTACTAAAAAACCCACCAGGTAATACAATAGAACCATTAAGATTACCAGAACCAGGCATATTATTCTGATTACCATCATTTAATCCAGATCCACCACCAGATCCATCACCAGTACCATCACCAGATCCACCTAAAGAAGAACCTGTACCAGTACTACCCCCAGTACCTGGAATAAAGCTTCCATGTTGTTGACCAGTACCAGAACCGTTACCATTATCAGAACCATTATCACCAGTATTATTCTCTTTAGGTATTTTAACATTAGGTAACCAATTAACAGGAGAATTTAACCATTCTTTATGATAATTAGCATAATTCCAGACAGAATCATCTGGTCCTACAATTGAACCCCACCAATTATTCCTAGCATCAATATAAGCACTAGAAGCATAAAAAGTATTACCCGCTGGTGCAAAATTATCAAAAATATTAGAATTAGAAATAGTAACATTACCTCCAGTAACACCTAATGCACCACCACGTTTTAAGGCAATATTACCAGTAATTGTACTATTAAAAATATTTAAATTATTTAACATATGCCCATAAGTACTATAAGAACTATAATGAAGACCACCAGAATAAGAAGCAGAATTATTAGTAATAATATTATTAGTAAATAAAAAATTACCCGCCAAAGCTAAAGCACCACCAGTATCTCCTGCAACATTATATGTAAAAACAGAGCCATCAATAACTCCATCTTGAGATTCAATATGCAAAGCACCACCACTATTACCAGCAGCATTACCATTAAAAGAACTATTTAAAATTGTACAACTATATAATGTACCATAAATAGCACCACCACTATAATAAGTATTGCCATATGTAAGCATAGTTAAATTACCATAACTTGTATCCATTGCTTTATTAAAATCAAATACAGAATTAGTAATCATTAAAGAAGCCTGAGGTTTATAATTAGAATATTCACCAAAACTAGAATATTGAGCTATTACACCACCACGATATGCACAATTATATTCAAATAAAGAATTATCAATTACAATTGGAGAATTACTATATATAACTCCACCAGCACCTATATAATTACAACAAGCAGTACCGTATTCACCATTAGGCCCTCTTGAAATAACACAAAAATCTAATGTTGTAAGAGCAGTATTATTAAAAAATACTGATTTTACAATATTTAACTCATTTTTAGTATCTGTAAAAATCACAGCTCCATTAGTAGCATAATTATTATAAAACAAAGAATTTATAATAGATGTTTTACCAAAATCAGCTAAAACACCACCCTTATGGGCTAAATTATTATAAAAAGTACTAGAATTAATTAATAATTCCCCATAATTTAATATAACACCACCATAACCACAATCATGACTATGATCTGTACAAAAAGCAGTATTATTATATAATATAGAATTATTAATAATCAAAACACCATTATTAATAAAAAGAGAACCACCTTCAACTGAATGACTATTATAAATTTTAAGAGCATTAATAGTTAAACAGACAGAAGAACTAATATTAAATAATTGCTTACCTTCAACATCAATAAAAACATCCCCATTTGTATTATTTGCAGTGATTGTAATATTTTTATCAATAAATAGATTATTTTCCTTATAAACACCTTTTAATAATATGATTATAGATTTATTTAAAGAACTATTTATAGCAAAGTTTAAAGTTTTATATGGTTTTAATTCACTACCATCACCATCAATATCACTACCATCAACAGACACATAAATATAAATAGGAACATTATCCCTAATTAAAGCATAAACAGCATAAACAGCATAGTCTGCAAATAATAAACCATTATCGCTAATCAAATAATTACCAATAATCTGATTAAATAAATTTTCATATTCCAATATAACAATAGCATAATCACCACCACTAACAGAATAAGAAACAATATGATTATTAAATATATGATTATTAGAAGAACCACTATAATAATAAATACCTGACTGATTAGTAACCAAACTAGTACCATTTAAAAATATTGAATTATCTTTAACTGAATCATAATGTGTATTAAAAGCATGATAAGCATAAATAGAAAATCCATTTAAAAATACTGTATTATTAAAAATATTATTATATTTAGAATTAAGAGATTTTATAAAAATAATCTTCTCACCATATCCTTTAAAAACATTATTACTAATTTTAGTATCAAATGATTTATCTAAAAGAATACCATTAGATGAAAAACTATTATTAAATAAAAAATAATTATCAATAACACTAGTTAAATTAGAATTAACTATACTTAATGAAATACCACTACTATTTTCAAAGGTAAAATTATTTAAATATAAACTAACATTAAAAGTACCTATAAGTTCTACATAACTAGATAAAAAAGAATTACAGAATATATTAACATTAAAAACATTTAATAAAATCAATGACCCATCATTAAACATTAAACCAGTAATATTTGAATTATTAGAACCATCAACTAACTTTAAAATACCATTAAAATTATTATTCTTATAAAATGAAATATTAAGAGGAATATTAATTTCCATAAGATATCCAATAGTAACATTATTAAATAAAATAACATCATTTTCTAGTAAAACACCTTCCAATAAACGACCTTCATTATCAAAATAATTCATATAATTAAAGTCATCAATAATATAAATATTATGAGACAAATTAACAATAGAATTATAATCATTAATAATTATCTGTTTAGAAATATTAGTATATATTAAATTACTAGAAATATTAATACCATTATTAAATCTAGAAATAAAAATAGCTGCATGACCATTACCTAAAACATCACCATTATAACCAATATCCGATAATTTTCCCCCAAAAATAAATAATTCATTAGATTTTATTGAAATATTATTTGACATATAAGTAGCAATACCATAAACACCACTACCATCACCCCAAAGATAATTACCTTCAATAAAACAATTATCACTCATATGTAATTCAATTAAATAAACCATACTAGTAGAATAAATCACAATACTATTATTAACTATATTCAAACCAAATTGTCTACCAATAGTATTACCTGTTGCAATACCATAAGCAAAAGACTCAGAAATAATATTAAAACTATTAAAAGAAATAGTACTATCAACTAAGCCATCAGTATATAAAGCTTCAGCTATTCCAGAGGCAACAATAATAACATTATTATTTGAAATAGTAAAATCACATGAAAAATCATTACTGACTCTAGAAGCTAAAATACCAATACCATATGCACTAGAGGATTTAGAATTTATATAAATTTGATTACTAGAAATAATAACTTTCTCACAAACGCCTTGAACAAGAATACCATAAATACTACTCTGAATACTAGTAGATAAAATAGTAAAATTATTATTAGAAACTAATACATCATCAACACCGTCTAGAACAATACCATTTTTACCATTATTATAAAAAATAAAATCACGAACAATAGACCCACTAGCATTACCACTTAAATAAATAGTAACATTTAAAAGAAGATTAGCCATTTTATTACTAATAATGTTAATTTTATCTGTAAAATAAACATTTTTATGAGATAAATAAGTAAAAAAGATTGTAGGAATTTTACCTTCTTTAAAACTATATTTCAAATACCCTTTATTATCAAAATATTTATAAAAATTAGTATCATTAATAATCAATGCAGTAGCATCATAAATAATACCATTAATCATATTATCAGAATCATTATCAGCAATTTCATCAGCAATATCTTTATAAATCCCTACAGTGGCATTAGTTTCAATAATATTATCTGAAATAGTAGTATAATAAACTAAACCCTCAATAGAAATTCCATAACTATCACTAAAAATAGTATTACCAGCGATAGTATTATTATAATATCTAATAGTTGGAGAATTAATTACAATACCACGATCTTTAGTATGAATGATATTATTTTTAATAATTTGATAATCACCAGCGAAACTAATACCCTTATCAGAAACACAATAAATCCGATTATTAAAAACTAAAGATTTATTACCTGAAATATATATACCAGTACCATAATTACCCATTTTTATAAGATTATTAAAAATATTAATACCCTGACCACTAGCAGAAATACCAAAATTAGTACCATTAGTAATAGAAATAGTATTATTACAAACAGAGATGTTAGGATTAACTACTCCTTCATTACTAGAAACAACAATACACCTCTCATTATAGTTATCTGAAATAGTATTATTTGATATTATAATATTTTTACCATTAATAGCCATATTAATAGAGCTTTCTGATAATTTATTACCATAAATAGTAATATTTTCAGCTGAAATACTAATACCTGTAATTCCACGCAAAATTGTATTATTAATAATACTCGTATTATGAGAATTACCTCTTAACATTAAAACAACAGCCATTTCACCAGTACCATAACATTTAAGATAATTATTTGAAATAGTATTATTATAACAAATACCTGAACCACCATAATCAGCATGGCCAAAAGGATTATAATAAATCACATTAGTAACAGAACTTATAGAATAATCTAAAGTTTCCATACTATTATATGAAATATTATTATTATGACAATCACCCATAGGCATACAAGTAGTAATATATGTTTTAATATCATTATAAACAATAGTATTATTACTTGACCAACCCATTGGCATGCCATAAACACCAGCAGCATTTGCGATTCTTACAAAATTGTGTGAAATGATATTATTATTAGTTTTTGTAAGCCAAATACCATGTAAACGAGGACCTGTAACACCATTAACTAAAACAGTAGCTTGAGTATTAATAATTCTCAAACCAGTGACAGTAGATTCATCACTACCTTCAATTAAATGAATAACACCATTATTAATAGTATCATTACCAGAAATACTCGTTAAAGTAAGTTTACGATCAACAACAAAAGCCTTATTTGTAACATTACCAATCTTTAATGTATCTCCACTTATAATATCAGCATCTTCTTTAATCTCACCAGTAAACTTATAAAAATAAGAATCATAAGAAGATTCATCAATAAAAATAGTAGTAGGATTCCTGATATTATTAGAATAAACAATTTCAAAATCATCAATATTCAAATCATCATTAAAATTTCTGATATTATTAGAATAAACAATTCCCCAATCATCAATATTCAAATCATCCATATACCCATTTTTATTAACAGTATTTGGAATATCACTTAAAGAATTACTGACTGAAATTTCTTCTTCTAAATTAACATCATCAGAAGAATTAAAAATAATTTCTGAATTATCTGTAGAGTTATTTGCACAAATTGAACTCAATGAAATAAAAAATAAAAATATTGTGCAAAATATTATGATTGATTTTTTCATAAAGGCACCACCTCCTTTTTTTATTTTATTATTAGAAATTTATAAACCTCTTAAATAAAAGAAAATTATATTTTTTCCTTTTTTAAGGGAAAAAATAAAATTATATTATTAAATTTTTTTTTATTGTTCAACTTTAATAATGTTCGAAGTCATATACCCCTCATACTCAGCTGTTGCAATATAAGTATTAGGATCCAAATTAATATTCAAACGAGCAACACCTTTATCATCAGTTACACGATCATAAAAAACACCATTAATATTAATACGAATATTTTTATCAGCAAGAGCATTACCC
>JAHKLT010000017.1 GCA_020854915.1 Methanobacteriaceae archaeon
CCCCGATCAATGAAAAAAACCTTCAGAACAACAAAAGGATTCCTAAGAAGAATAAAACTACAAAAATTAAGATGGACCAAAAGAAACGTACTAAATATAAAATAAATAATTATCCATCAGCAGGATTTTAGACAGTGCCTTAAAATAGCTATATAAATAATTTAAATAGAATATAAGTCTTTGTTTGATTATTACGTGTGAAATTATTAAAAAAAGGTAGGATTTATATTATAATCAAAAGTAAAAAGAATTATTGGAAATTAATTCTTTTTGAAATATTTTGAGGTAAGGTTAATTTTCTAAATGGCATGTTTTTATTATCATAGTTTAATTTTTCAATTAACTCATCAATATTCATATCTATTTTTTCACCAGTTTCACGAACTGTTACTTGGAATTTATTAGATTCTATTTCATTATCCCCAACAACAAAAATATATGGAATCCATTCAGTAGATGCATTTCTGATTTTTTTACCTACACTTTCATCACGATCATCTAAATCTGCACGTATATTTTGTGAAGAAAGTTTTTCGACTAATTCTTTTCCATATTCAACATGTTTTTCACCAACAGTTAATACTCTAGCTTGTATTGGACTAAGCCATGTTGGAAGCATTGGTGCTTTATCCTCTAATTCAATAGCTGTTTTTTCAAGTAAACTACAAATCACTCTTTCTACACTACCAGTAGGACTACAATGTAAAATTACAGGATGATGTTCTTTTTCATCTTCACCTAAGTAAGTTATATTAAATCTTTTACCACTTTCAACATCAATTTGAACTGTAGGGTTTTCAATTGGACGACCTAAATAATCAATAGCTGCAAAATCAATTTTACAAGTCCAATAATGTTTTCTCTCAGGTAATATTTCAAATAATAATGGTTTATTGATTTTTTTAGCTATTTTATACATCCACTCTTTATATTTATCATAGAAATCTTTTGTAGCTCTGAAAATGATTTCATAATCAACATTTAGATCAATTCCTGTTTGAATACACATATCTACTTGTTTTTCAAATTCTTCTAAAGATTGATCTAAATCTGTACAAAAACTGTGCATGTCAGGCATAGTAAATCCCCTAAGTCTTTTAAGACCTACTACTTCACCTCTTTTTTCAAATCTAAAACTATATGTAGATAATTCATATAATTTAGCAGGTAAATTTCTCCATGTTAAAAATGATTCCTCCATTACCCTAAATGCACCAAAACAACATGCAAATCTCAACATTAAATTCTTTTTAGTATCAGTTCTATACTGTCTTTCACCAAATTTAGCTGCATGTTCTCTTATAGAATCATTATCTAAATCATAAAAAATAGGTGTTTCAATAGGCATGGCTCCTTGATTTGAAACTAAATCATAAACATAATCTGCTAATAAATCCCGAATTATTCTACCTTTAGGATACCATTTAAGATTTCCAATGTCTGATGCAAGCTCATAATCACATATTTCCTTTTCTCTCATTAGTTTAACATGTGGTGGTTCTCCTCCATCACTTTCACCTTCACCTAATTCATGGTAAACTAATTTTTCTAAATTACTTCCATTATAATCAAATTCAGAAGTTTCACTTAATTTTGAATCATTTAAAATGTACCAATCAGATTTTAATGATTCTGAATTATCTTCTTCAATTTCATCAGCTGTAATTGTTCTTGATAATTCAGATAATGGGTGGCCTTTACATGATATTTCAAATGATTTATACCAACCAAATGGTACTCTAAAAACATCATTTCCTTCTTCATTAATAGCTGTTTCTACACCTTTTAAAATTTTAATAGCTATTTTTGGAGAGCTAAGTGATGAAGATAAATGTGCATAAGGATATAAAATAATATTTTCTGCTTTTACTTGATTATTAGTTTTTTTTACTTCTTCAACTAAATTTTTAATAATTAATTCTGGGTTTTTTTCATCTTCTTTTTCAACTGCTGTAAATACTATTAAGGATTCTTCAAAAAATCCATCTTTTTTAGCTTCATCAATTTCTTCTGCAATAGGGGTTTTATTTTTTACTTTGTATTTTATATAGTCAGAATGAATAAGTAATACTCTCATTAAATCACCATTTTAATTATTTTTATTTTTATTCGAGATACTATTTAATTTTTTCATTTGCATCATAAATCTTTCATTATAGTTTTTAGCTATATCTTCATATTGATTCCAAACTCCTATAGAAGTATTAGGAATTATATCTTTTTTGTTTTTTGAGAATTTACTATAAATGTGCAATAACTCATTTTCATCCCTTATGATCATTTTAACCTGAGGAATATCATCAGTTTTAATAAAAACATTATTTTGATTAAAATAATTTGAAATTTCCACTTTTTTATTACCAACATAGCATTTGGGCGATGCTAAAACATTTATACTAATTTTACTTTTTTTATTAAAAATTTCATTTAATCTTTCAATTTCTCCTTTGAATAAAAATCCAATTCTTAAGTTTATAGATTTTTTAGATCTTGAAATAATTTCTAATTCTTTATTAATTATTTTTTCTTCACCATGAATTAACCACATTGGTGCTTGAACTTGAGAAATTTGATCTTCATATATTTCATTTAATTCTAATTCTAATTGATTTAATTTATAAATTAAATCTTTTTTTTCTCTTTTAAATACTTCTTTTGGAGGAATAACAGAATACTTTATAGGTCTACTTCTTTCTATTTCTATAAAATTTTTCTCATGTAAACTTTTCAAAACATCATAAACTTTAGACCTAGGTACCTTAGAATGTTCACTAATTTCAATAGCTTTGCCAGATACTAAATAATTAAGTGTAAGATAAACAATAGATTCATATGTTGTTAGTCCCAACTTCTTTAATGTTTCAATGTTTTTATTTTCCATATTTACATAATTGTAAATTTAAATATATAATTGTTACTTTTTACCCTAAAAAAGTTACAAAATATTTAAATATTTTAAATAATATATAGTAGTTTGGAGATGATTTTATGTCAAATGATAAATTAGATATGTTTTGTTATCAATGCTCACAAACTGCAAGAGGTACAGGATGTACCATCCAAGGAGTTTGTGGTAAACAGCCAACTGTTGCGAGATTACAAGATAATTTAATATACGCAATGAAGGGAATAAGTGCATACAACAAAAATGCAAATAACTTAGGTTCAAAAAATGCTGAAGTAGATGAGTTTTTAACCAAAGGATTGTTTACAACCCTTACTAATGTAAACTTCGATGCTGAAGATTTAGTAAAATTAGCTTTAGAAGCTGGAGAAACTAATGTAAAAGTTATGAAAATGCTTAAAGAAGCTAATATTGAGCATTATGGTGAGCCAACCCCTACTGAAGTAGAAGTAGGATCCAAAAAAGGTCCAGGTATACTTGTAACAGGACATGATTTTAAAGCTTTAGAAGAATTATTAAAACAAACTGAAGGTACTGGAATTAATGTCTACACTCACAGTGAAATGTTACCAGCACATGGATATCCTGAACTTAAAAAATATAAACATCTTGTAGGTCAACTTGGAGGACCATGGTTTGATCAAAAAGAAATATTTGCTAAGTACAATGTAGCTATTTTAGCAACAACTAACTGTATTCTATTACCAAAAGATGAATACAAAGATAGAGTTTTTACAATGGATGTTGTTAAAGTACCAGATGCTCCTCAAATCCAAAACCATGAATATGGCCCTTTAATTGATAAAGCATTAGAACTTGGAGATTTAGAAGACGAAACAAAAACTACTGTTACAACTGGTTTTGGTGTTAAAGTAATATTATCTCTTGCAGATAAAATTAAAGAATTAGTTTCAAATGGTAAAATTAGAAGATTCTTTGTAGTAGGAGGATGTGATTCACCTCACCCAAAAGCTACCTATTACAGAGAATTTGTTGAAAACTTACCATCCGATACAGTAGTATTAACACTTGCATGTGGTAAATTCAGATTTAATGATTTAGATTTAGGAGATATTGAAGGTGTTCCACGATTAATCGATATAGGGCAGTGTAATGATGCAATAGTAGCAGTTGATGTTGCACTTGCATTATGTGACTTGTTTGATATGGAATTAAATGAATTACCATTAACAATTGTTTTAAGTTGGATGGAACAAAAAGCTGTAGCTATTTTATGGAGTTTATTATATCTTGGAAAAACTGATATGTTACTTGGCCCAATTTTACCAGCATGGGCAAATGACGATATTCTTAAAGTGCTTGTAGAAAACTACAATTTAACACCACTTGGAGATCCAAAAGAAGATATTGCAAGAATAATGAAAGATGATGGCGAGCAAAAAGATGGAAAAAAAGTTGGAATAATTTCTAAAATTGAAAAGAAAATATTAAACAAATAACTGAGATAAAAATATGGGAGATCTTTTAAATAAATCATTGAACATAGAAAAATTAGTAGACTATCAAAAAGATACTGTTGTAAGCCGAGAAATAATAAAAAAAGAGCTAGGTACAGTAACAATATTTGCATTTGATAAAGGACAAGGTTTAAGTGAACACAGTGCACCATTTGATGCACTTGTTCAAATTATTGATGGTGAAGCAGAGATTACCATTTCAGGAGAAAAAAACATAGTATCCAAAGGTGAAATGATTATAATGGCTGCAAACGAACCCCATGCATTACAAGCTGTCAATAAACCTTATAAAATGATTTTAACAATGATAAAATCAGATTAAATATCTTAAAAATGCTAATTATATCAAATTAGCATTAAATTCTTTTTTTTATAAATTAAGCTAGTTTTACTTAGATGAAAATTACATGAAATATTTTTGAGACCATCTAATTTTTTAATAATTTAAAAGGTTTTTAAACTTTTTCTATTATTTCTTTGAAAATTGAATCTAATGGCAAATATACTATCAATGATATTAAAAAGATTATATCAGATAAATTTGGTGTTAATTATAGTTATAAACAAGTATGGGTCATTGTAAGGAAAAAATTTGGTTTAAATTACACAAAAAATTTTTCTAATTATGATTCTAAACCAGATACAGCTAGGGAAGATTTAAAAAAAACCTTGAAGAAGTAAATTTAGATGAAGATTTAATAGGTTTTTTAGACACTACTGGTGGTCAAAATTATCCTAATACCATAAGAACTCTTCATGA
>JAHKLT010000016.1 GCA_020854915.1 Methanobacteriaceae archaeon
ACCAACATCACACTTAATAATAATTATTAAGTCCTCATTAAAAACATGACAATATAATCATCAATATAATGATTAATAAATCATAAATATAAACATTAAATTTAGCCACATGTGGAAAAGCAGTCATCATAGTCAAATGTAGTAAAACATAAAAACTTAAACCAACGCCATAAAACACATGGCACAACCTATATACAAATACATAACACTAACAAAAACAATTAGAAACACTTGCAAAAATTTAAATAAAATCAAAATATTAAAAAATATGAATTTCATAAAAAAAATAAACCATAAATATATTTAAATTTAATAATAGCTAAATTAAACTTATTTTTTTCAAATAAATAATAAATGTATAAATCATAAAGTTTATAATATTATTAATTAAATTTTTTGAGTGATAAAATGCGTATTGTAATTTGTGAAAATGGATCATATATTGTAAGTGGAAATGTTCCTCTATACAAAGCAGATATTATTGAAGATGATGATAATTTCCCCATAAAAATAGCTAATAAAGAAAAAATTACTAATTGCAGTGAACCTTATACTTTATGTAGGTGTGGTGAATCAAAGAATAAACCTTTTTGCGATGGAACACATATAGAAATTAATTTTGATGGAGAAGAAATAGTTAAAAAAACAATACCCGAGGAAGATATTTTAACTATTGAAACAGAAAAGTTAAAATTAATTGATATTCCCATTTTATGTGATCATTCAAGATTTTGTACAAGAGCAGGTGGAATTAGAAAATTAATGAAAGATGGAGATGAAGATGATGTTTCTTTAGAAATGGCTAAAGAACAAGGGGAATTATGTCCATCTGGTAGATTAACAATCATTGATAAGAGGAATAATGAAAGTACTGACAAAGACTTAGATAATGAAATTGTTTTACTTTATGATACTGGTAAAAATAAAGAAGGACCTATTTGGGTTAAGGGAAATATAGAAATAATATCTTCTGATGGAGAAAAATATGAAGATAGGAATAAAGAAACATTATGTAGGTGTGGTAAATCTTTTAATAAACCAACATGTGATGGAAGTCATTGGCTTAATGAAAAAGGTCAAAAAAAGTTTAGAAAAAAATGGAATATAGACTAATTTCATTATATTACATTTTATAAAAATATCTAATTAAATTATATTTATATTTTTCTATTAACATTAAATAAAAAGTTCTTTATATATATTTTAGCTTAAATATTATTTGTGATAAATATGAAGTTCGGTATAGAATTTGTTCCAAATGAACCTTTAGACAAAATTGTTAAACTAGTTAAACTAGCTGAAGATGTTGGTTTCGAATATGCTTGGATTACAGACCATTATAATAATAAAAATGTGTATGAAACTTTAGCTTTAATTGCTAAAGAAACTGAAACAATTAAAATTGGTCCTGGTGTAACTAATCCATATGTAAGAAGTCCAGCTATCTCAGCTTCTGCAATAGCTACTATTGATGAAATATCTAACGGAAGATCTACATTCGGTATTGGTCCTGGTGATAAAGCTACATTCGATGCTTTAGGAATTCCTTGGGAAAAACCAGTTACTACTGTAAAAAATGCAATAGCTGACGTTAGAACATTAACTGCAGGTGAGAAAACTGAACAAGGAGCACAGCTCGGTGGAGTAAAAGCTATCCAAGAAGAAATCCCAATGTATATGGGAGCTCAAGGACCAAAAATGTTAGAAACAGCAGGTGAAGTTGCTGACGGTGTTTTAATTAATGCATCAAATCCAAAAGATTATGAGGCTGCTGTACCTCTTATTAAAAAAGGATTAGATTCAGCTGGAAAAACTGTTGCTGACTTTGATGTAGCTGCATACACCGCTACTTCCATTGGTGAAGATTCAGATAAAGCTAAAGGTGCTGCAAAAATTGTAGTTGCATTTATTGCTGCAGGTTCACCTCCTCCAGTTATGGCAAGACATGGATTACCAGAAGGAACTGAGAAAAAAATTGGTGATCTCATAGGTAAAGGTGACTTCGGCGGTGCTATTGGTGCAATTGATGATGATTTATTAGAAGCTTTCTCTGTTTGTGGTACTCCTGATGAAATCATTCCTAAAGTTGAAGGTTTAGGAAAAATGGGTGTAACTCAATATGTTGCAGGTTCACCTATTGGTGAAGATAAAGAAACTTCAATTAAATTATTAAAAGATGTTATTGCAAGCTTTTAAATTTAATTAAAATTTTTCATTCTTGACTATTGTAGTAGAAATATTAAATTCTCTACAATAATCATATACTTTTTTATATAATTTATTTTGGTAAACATTAGAAGGATATTCTTTATTAATTATTGATTTTTTATCCCAAAATAAGTTTTTTGTATCTTCTAAATATTCATTGTAATGTTCTTCAATTACTTTATAATATTTTATTCTAGATGATAAATCACCATTACCAAATAAACTTAAAGCACCTGGAATTACATAATCACAATTATTTTTTGAAAATTCGCAAATAGCTATTTTTAACTTTTCATCATCATCACTTAAATAAGGTAAAATTGGCATGAATACAGCACCAACTTTATAACCTTTTTTAGACAATTTTTTAATAGTTTTAAGTCTTTCACTTGGAAGTGGGGCATTAGGTTCTATTAATTTAGCTATATCATCATCAATTGTTGAAAAAGAAAATGAAATAATAACATTAGAGTTTAATTTCTCCTTTAAATCATCAGGTAAAAGAGCTACTTTATTAATTTTATCTAAAATGTCTATATCTCTTAAAATTAACTCTGATTTTGTAATAATATGTACAGGGTATTTAAACTTTAAGAAAATATTTAAAATATCCCTTGTTAATTGTAGATCTTTCTCTATATCCATATATGGATCAGATGCAGATCCTAAGTTTAACATTGCTTTCTCATTATCATAGAATTTCCTTTTTAGAAATTTATGAACAAGTTCCCTTGCATTTGATTTAACATAAAAATTATTAGTTTCTTTAGCATATTTACTTCCATTAATATAACAATAAACACAATCAAAAGAACAACCTAAATAAGGATTAATAGTATAATCTTCTAAAAAAAGATTAAGATTTCTTTTACCTTTTCTTGGATTAAAAATAGATTTTACTCTTTTTTCTCTAAAATTATATTTTTTACAAATTTTGGAAGTATTTAAAAATATTTTATCACCTAATATTCTTAAAAATTTAGTATGTATTTTAATAAAAATAAATCTTTTCATAGAAATACTAATTTAAATTTTTTTATTTTTTATTGATAGAAAGTTGGACAAAATTAACCTTTTTAAGAAAAAAACTAGATAAAAATGTTTATTTTCCAAAATATACCATTAAAATCATAAATGGAAAAGTTTCCAAAAAGTTAATTTCTGGACACTCCTAGAATAATACCTTTTTTTAATTTTACAAATGAAAAATAAGAAAAAAATTAATAGAGAATATTATTAAATATAAATCTAATTAAATTAATATAAATCAAAAACCAATATTTATTTAAATAAAAATTTAATTTTAGGTATAAAATGGAAATTGAAAATTTAACAAAAGAAATAAGAAATTATGCTTTTGAAAATAATAAAAAAAAAACAGCAGAACAAGTAGCTACCAGTTGGTATGGTGATGATTTAACATATTCCGGCCCTGGAAAAACATTATTTATGATTTTACCTACACCAGGGTGTTCTTGGGCACTTGGAGATAGTGGTGGATGTACTATGTGTAGTTATGTTTCAGACACTACTTTAGAACCTATAAGTGATAAAACGGTTATGGACTTATTTAAAGAACATTTAAATCGTCACCCATTAAAAGAAGATTATGAAAATGGGGAAAAAATAGCTATTAAATTATTTGCATCTGGTAGTTTTCTAAATCCCAATGAATTATCTCTAAATTGTAGAAGAGAAATCCTAAAAATATTAGCTAATATGGATGAAATAGATGAAATAATTATTGAATCAAGACCAGAATATATTAATGAGGAAGTTTTAGATGAAATTTTTTCTATTATTGGAGATAAACTATTTGAAATATCTATTGGTCTTGAAACATCAAATGATAATACTCGCACAGAAAAAATAAATAAAGGTTTTACTCTAAAAGATTTTGAATATTCTATAAAACTTATTTCAAAATTAAAATCTGAAAAAAATTATAATTTAAAATCAAAAGCATATATTTTTATAAAACCAATTCTATTAAATGAAAAAGAAGCTATTGATGAAGCAATTGAAACTGCAAGATATTGTGTAGAAATTGGAGTAGATAGATTATCATTTTGTCCTGCTACAATTCATGGTAAAACATTAATTGAAAGGTTATGGAGAAATGGATCATATCAACCACCATGGATTTGGAGTACGATTGAAGTAATAAACACTGTTCGTGAAAATTTAGAGATTCCCGCTCTTTTAGATACTTCTGGTTTTGGGTCCAGAAGAGGACCATATAATTGTAAAAAATGTAATAAAGATTTAAAACATTTAATTATTAAATCTAATTTAAATCAAAGCATTATTGATTATGATTGTGAATGTAAAATAAATTGGGTTAGTGATGTTAAATATTCAAATATGAATTATTCTAAAACATTTAATAAACATCTTCCATTATACTGAAATAGAAAAAAAATATATATTCTTAGAATTATAATATTATTATTTGGGAGTAAAAACTATGAAAAATGAGATTATAAGTTTTATTGGAATTATTTTAGGGATATTCATTATTGCATTTCCCATAATGGGAGTTATAGGTGTTAGTGAAATTGTAGGATTATCAATTCTTTTAATGAGTATATACTTCCTTATTGTAGGTATTACATTAGTAGATTATGAGCTTCCTGGAGCATTAATGAATATAATTCTAGGGATTATAATGCTTATATTAAGTTTAGGGCTTATTTTTAATCCTGGTTTACTTGTTTTTTTAGCAGCCATAATAATCTATTTAGCAGGTATATTCTTAATAATAGCCAGTGTAATTACATTAATAACTAATAGAAAAAGCAAATATGGATTTTGGATGGGAATATTTGGTATTGTTTTAGGAGTAATATATATAATCCTTGGAAGTTATGTTTCAGATCCATTTATATTAGGTTGTTTAATTGGTATTTGGTTAATTGTTAGTGGAATATTTAGATTATTAGATAGATAATAATCTTTTTTTCTTTTTTTTAAATAGTTTTGTGAAATAATGATAGGTATTAGTGCTGATTTTGATCCAGTTCATAAAGGTCATGTAAAATTAATAGAAAAAGGTCGTGAAATCAGCAAAGAAACTGGTGATAAGGTAGTAATCTATTTAAACAAAGGTTACAGTGCAAATCATGCGCCTTTTTTTACAGGTTATGAAGCTCGACGTGAAATGGCTTTAAAAGCTGGTGCAGATGATGTAATAGCTATTGAAGGACTGCATCATAGACTTACACTATCTTACAGTGTTCCAATTAGAATAGCTAAAATGATTGAAGATGGAGTAGTTGATTATGTTGATGCAGCAAATGTAAATCCTCAAGAAATCCAAAAATATTCTGAAAAATTTGTAAAACAAGGGATATTTGTTGGAATTCCAAGAAATCTTCCAAATCGTAATGTTATTAGATGGTTTGCAGTGAATGAATTTTTATATAAAAAATATAATAAAAAAATGAATTTTCACATAATTCCTGAATTAGAATTTGATGAAAAAATTTCAGGAAGAGAAATAAGAAGATCAATTTTAGAAAATAATATGAAAATTCCAGAAGAAACAAAAGAACTCCTTCCTAAAACTACAATTAAAATATTAGAAAAAGAAATTAAAAATGGGAATATTCCAGGTGAAAGAAACTTAAAAGCAATCGAAAAACGAATGAATACTTATTCACGAGGGAAATTAGAAAAAATAGCTTATTTAACGGGAAATGCAATTAACGAAATAGTAAAAGGTAGAGTCTATAGAGATGAAGAATCAATTTGGGCTGCTTTTAGAAGATCAGGTTATGGTCCAGTTTTAACACGTCTTGCTATTAGTTCTATTGAAGAGAATGTATATAAAAGTGAAGTTTTAAAATTAATGAAAGAATATGAATCAAAAGATATCATTCCTAAAGAACAAAGCATTAATCGAATTATTGAAAGAGCTTGGTATGTAGCATCTGAAGTAAATGAAGGATATCTTGCATCTGAGGCAGATAAAACTTTTAAAAGTAAAAGAATTAAAGTAAATGATCTTCCTTTAAAGATATATGCTGGCCTTAATTTAACAAAATTTGAATCAAATTTAATTAATAATGGATTAAATGGAGATTTATACATAAATAAAGACGGAAAAATAGCTATTGAATTAAGAACTGAAGGTAAAAAAATTAAAACAAATTTAAGATTACCTGCAAAAGAAGTTAGCTATTTAAGATATATCATGGATTCCCATTTTATACCAATTGAAGCTAAAATAAAAGAAGTAAAAAAAGGGTTTAAAGTAGAAATAACTATTAAAAATAACTAAAGTTTATTAAATTTCTCTTTTGATGCTTTTATAATTGTTGTATCTTTATCTTTAAAAAATTCTAAAATTTCATCTAACTCTTCGATTTTTCTTAAATTATGTTTTTTTGTATTTGAAACCCTAGATTCTGACTTTTCTCTAAAATTTTCACCTTCACTTATAGTTAAAATATCAAAAAATTCATTCTCTAAATCTAAGCTTTTTGCATAATCTAATGATTCAATTAAAACTGCAGATAATGATTTTGTATATGTACTTCTTAAAATTTTAAGTGCACTTGCATCTCCTATTTTATCACTAATAAATTTAATTTCTACTCCATAATTATTTAGAAAATCTAATTTTGATCCAGAATTACCTGATACTATAATTAATGGTTTTTCTTTATTAATTTTACCTATAATTGCACCATCAACAAAATTATTTTTAAAATCATCACTTATTTTAAGAGTTGTCTCAGGAGAAACATTGTTTAAGTCCAAATAAATCCCATCAAAATTTTTAAGATATTTTTTAGAATCAAATAATGCATTTTTAGGACTAGTTGCATTGATTAGAATATCTGATAAATTAATTACATCCTTAAATGAATTTAAAACTTGAATTTTTGAAGAATAAATTATTTTAATTGTTTTAATAGATCTATCCTCTGTTGATGTTACAGTCTTAAGATTAAAATTATTAAAAATAGAATTTAATTTAGAATTCACCTCTCCAAAACCAATAAATCCTATTATCACTAAATAACCCCCACTGATAAAAATAACATATAAAGAGCACAAATTAAAATTAAAATTCCTGATATAAATCTAATATATTTAGAATTATTAAGTAATTGTTCTAAGTTAAATTTTGAAAATAAAAAGCTTAAAATAAATAATGTTAATCCAAATCCAATACAATAGATTATGATATTAATACTTGCATACAATGGATCAACAAAAGATGCAAGTAATGTAATAAGTGAAACTAAATAAACACCAAAGCATGGTGCCCAAGCAAGTGATGTAAATAATCCAAAAATAAATGAAAACTTCAATCCATTTCTATTTTGCAAGTGAGGTAAATTAAAATTAATCATATTCTTATCAAATAATAATGAAACAGCTAAAGCAAACAAAATAACACATGCTATTAATCTAAAATAAAAAATAAAGCTATTAATAGCTATTGTAAAAAATGCAGTTAAAAAAACTAATAAAATAAATATTAAAGAAAATCCTAAAATAAATGAAAATATTTCTAACTTGTTTTTCTTATTTAAATTAAATGCAAATAATATAGGTATTACTGGAAGTATACATGGAGATAGTACTGAAGCTATTCCTGCAAGTAATGAAATTATAGGTACAATTTCCATATTATCTTATATCATAAAGAACTTAAAAACTCATCAGGAGATTTATATCCAACTAAACGAAAAGTTTCATCACCTTCTGGATTTAAAATAACAATAGTTGGAGTACTATATGCTTCAAATTCTTGTGCAGATTGTGGATCATTTTTAATATTTACTGAAACAAATATATACTCATTATTTATTTTAGATACTACTCTATCATCAGATAAAGTTTTATCTTTAAATTCATCACAATAATAACAAGAATCACTTGTAAAAAAGATCATTACAGGTTTATTGAGTTTTTCACTATCATTTAATGATTGAGTTAAATTAGTTGAAATATTTAAATCACTTATTGATTCAGATTCAACTTCTCCAGAACTAGATAAAAAAACACCTAAACCTAAAATAATTATAATAGCTATCATTCCTAAAATATATTTATTCATATGAATAATAATGTAAATTATGAAATAAATAAATTTCGATTTTTAACTAAAATCATTTCCTGCATATTAATATCTAAATCTTTAGCTATTGTTGAACATTTAGCACATAACAAAAAGTAAACATCTTTATTACTTAAATCAATTTCAGTTAATCCTTCATAATTTCCAAGTCCTTTAGATATTATAAAATCAGAATTATCAAAAATCTCTTTAAAATCTTTTGAAATTTCAGAATAAACTATACCAATAGTATCTGCACCAATTGAAATAATATCCCCATATTCATCAAGACCCACCTCTAATGCATCTTCCATACACGCATCATTTAAAATAGGTCTTTCTTTAACAGCTATTGAAATATTAATATTATAATCTTTTATTTTACTAAGTAAAAGCTTATCAAATACTATCTCACCAGTATTATCCACTAAATATAGAAGATCTTTATGTTTTTTTAAATCTTTTTCTAATTTCTCACTATCATTAATAGCTAGATCATCATTTAAATTTTTTTTAATTAAATCTTCAATATTTGTACCTAACTCAAATGCCCCAAAATCTAATAAATTTCCTAAAATAGCTATTTTAACATGATTTTCTAGATTATCATTTTCATCTAATAAATTCTTAACTATAGGTAAATATTTTAAAGCTATTTGATTTCCTAATTTTTTTTGTTTATAATAAGGATCTGCACAATTTGTTTTTTCTTTAATATGTTTATGAATCTGTGAACCTGTTTTATTTGAAGAAGCATTAGAATCATAATTTTCAGATAAAAATTTAAATATATCTTCCATTAATTCTATTTTTAAATCTTCATCATCACAAGCTAAATCCATTGCATCACGAGCTTGTCTTAAAAAACAAGGAGCACAATCATAATAAACTTTCAAATTAACCACCATAGATTATTTGAATAAGTTGGATTTCATCATTTTCATTTATGATACTTTCTTCAATAACTATTTCTTTATTTTTTTTAGCTACAATCGTTTGAGAAGATAAATCTAAATCATACAATAAATCATTTATAGTATAGTTATCATGGGGAATTAGTTTTTCTTCTTTTTTATTATTAAATAAAAGTGTAAAATTCATTTTTTATCCCATCAATGTTAATATTAATATTTTTAATTTTTAGATATTTTAAAGTTTTTAAGAAAAAATATATTTAAAAAAATTTCTTTAAAAACTATAGTTATAAAAAATTAATTTAAGTAAAAAATTATAGATTATAATCTTTTACTAGTTAGAACATTAAGAAATTGAATCATTCATCTCAGTACTATTTAACTCAAAATTTTCTTCTTCATCATCAAGAATATTTTGTGGATTGATTTGCTTAGATAAAACTTCCCCTGTTCTAGCATCAATACTTATTGAGCCTGCAGAATTATTATTTCCATCAAGAACACTAACAACCCATACATCACCAGAACGTGAAACAGAACCTACATGTAAATCAACTTCACCATATAATTCACTTTCAGCAATTTGTTTTGCATTAATTTCAGATATTTCTTCATTAGAAGATATATCTCCATTAGATGATTTAGAATTTCCAGATGCTGAAGAATCATTTCTCATATTCCCCTCAGAAAAATTAGAAGAGTCTTCATAATAAGGATTAATATTTTGAATAATATCAATTTCACTAGAACATTCTGCTAAATAGTTATTATATTCTGTTATAAAAACATTATTAGATATTCCTATAAATTGAAAATAAAAAATAACATTTAAAATATTAATATCTTCAGAACTCTTAGGGGAATAACCACTAGATTCTTGATTTAAAATAGTATCATTACTTGCATATACTTCATCTAGAAGTAATGCTTGGCCTCCATAAAATAATCCCACAACAACAATTAAGGTAAAAATAGGGACTGCCCATAATTTATTCATTATACTCTTCTCCTATTTTATATTCTAAAAAGGCAGCCACTACAAATAAAACAATAGGAATTATAAGTAATAAAGTACCCCCAAAGAACAAACCTATTGCACACATTATATATTGGACTGCTGCAATTTTATAGTATATATTGGAAATTATAATACCACATAATCCAAATAAACTAGCTAAAATAATTATTACAGTTTGTAAAGTTAACTGAGAAACAATAACCTGAGATGGAGGATTATTTATAATTATAAAAAAGAAATAAATTGTAAATGCAATTATAAATCCTGCAATAACTGCAATAGTAGCAAGAGTTGAAGAAGTAGAATTCAATAAACCTTTTGAATTAGATACAGGAACATTAGAAATATTTCCACCCTTTAACCCGCATTCTGAGCAATATTCAGCATTATGAACCATGGATGATCCACAATTTATGCAATACTTTACCTTATCTTTTTTATCACATTTTGAACACTCTTCAGACCCATAGTCCATTTTTGAACCACAATGTATGCAAAAGTTGCTTGAATTTTTAAAAGAGTCCTTATCACCAATCTCATTTGTCATATAGTATCTAACCATTAAAGATTATTTTGAAAATTAATTAAGTTCCAATACAATAATATATATTTAATCAATAGTGCTATAAAAATATTACTTTTTCAGGTCAGTGTCAATTTGTTAGTTGTTTTTTATGGAGTTTCCCCAGCGTTGTGAGCAGTTGTAGATTTGGTTCATGAATCCTATTCCTGTTTTGTATTTATTTTTATCTGCTTTAGGCATAGTATTACCAATATAATTTTCAGTTTGATTGTTAATTTTTGTTAAACGACCTATATGCGGTTTTTTCAGATATGTTAAATATTTTTTGTAATTTGGTATAAAACTTTGATTTAAGTAATTTTTTAAAAATAATGGAAATTCTGGTAATTTACTTCTAATTTTTTCAATGTATTCTAAAGCATCATCATATGATAAAGATTCAAATAATTTATTAAAAAAAATCATACAATCATCAATTTCTTATTTAATAGGTTTTAAGATGATTTTTAATTGCTCTTTAATTTTCTTCTTTGACGCCTGAGGGTTCTTATTTTTAATTTTTATTTGGAATTCTCTCTCTTTTTTTGATTTAAATGAATGTTTATTTCCTCATAAATATTTTTCTGTAGATGAAATGTGCAACTTTGATGATCTACTTTTAAATTTCTTGCTAATGTTTCATTGTTCTTATTCCATCTGTAACTAATCCTTTTAATTGATATGATGGAATACTGAATCTGATAAAGTCTTCAATTGTTTCATTTTCCATATTATCATATAATCCTTCCGCAATTGGAGTATCTTTTTATTAAATCAAAAAGAATAAATCTGTATTGCCATTTACTATTGATTTTAGCCCATTGCTCAACATATCCCCAATATCCTGAACATTCAACATCTTTATTAACATAATATAACTCATTAAGAATAGATTTAGATTTACGAGCAGTTTCATGAGATATACTAATATTATTATGAATATAAAACATACTGGAAAGGTTTCTAAGTGAAACCTGCTCCAGACTCGTAGTTAAAACTGCTTTCTCTTTAGTATTATTAGAATAATTACAATAAGGCTCATATTCTCCTGTAAATTCTG
>JAHKLT010000062.1 GCA_020854915.1 Methanobacteriaceae archaeon
AATAAATATTTTAAAACAGCTGATAAATTACAAGAATTATTTTCTAAAGTTTTTCACGAAATAATCGGAGAAAAATCTTTTTATGAAAACTGGTTAAAAAAGTTTTTACCAACAGTTGTAAAAATTAAGTAATAAACTATAAATAAAATTCAGCTAAAAGAATTTATAAGTATAGAAAAAGGTTCAAGTAATATTAATTTTTTAGGAGGTGAACCAAGCCCTAATTTAAAATATATTTTTGAACTTATAAAATTAACAAAAAATATTCCTGTGGTGTGGAATAGTAATATGTATATGTTTAGTGAAGTAATGAGTTTATTAGATGGATTTGTAGATTTATATCTTAATGATTTTAAATTTGGTAATAATGAATGTGCATCAAGACTTTCTAATACAGATAATTGCATGGATGGTAGAAATCATAAAATAGCTAAATCAAAAAACATGATAATACATCATTTAGTTTTACCAAATCATTTTGAATGCTGTTCGATGCGTTTAATGAATTGGATAAATGATAATTTAGAAAGATGTTATTTTAAATATTATAAGTGGATATCATTCACTTTACAAATTTAATCAAGACAAAGAGATTTCTAAGCCCATTTCAAATTGTGATGTTAAAAAATTAGTTAATTATGCAAGAGAATTAGATTTGAATCAAATAATACATTAAAAAGAAAAAAAGATAAATTTATTATCTTTCTTTTCCAATAACATCTAAAAGTTCTTTTATTTCAGAAATGTTTTCTTTTAAAAAGTCATCATCAATATCTTTTAATATCTCTTTATTTTTACCTTCAACTTGGCCCTTTTTAGTAGATTTAATATCATCTAAAAGTTTAATAACTTCTTTTATAGTTGTTTCAGGATCATTATGATCTATTCTTCCTTCAGGAGTATAATATGATTGTTTTCTTGGAACTTCAAATATAACAACATTACCATCATCTATTAACTCATCAGTTATTTGTACTTTTGTGATTCTATTATTTTCATATGGAGTAAAATAAAAAGATCTGCTTTCTATACATATTCCAGCTAAATACTGAGTAGAATCCTCACCTGCAGAATCTTCAATAACTACACCTTTTGGAATACGAACAGTATTTAAAATCTGCCAAATATTAGTAATTCCTTCTAATTCATTTCGAGCTTTATTAATATATTCTTTAAAGAATGCTGCGCGAACAAAACGATGAGAAGGTGTAAATCCTCCAGGAAGACCGCTTGTTCCAGTTCCTTGTGAGAAAGGTGTCGCCTCAAATTCACCATATTTTTTTGAACTACATTGTTCAGGTTGAACATGAAGATAATTCCTAAGATTCTGAGTATGCCATTCTAAATTAGGAGTATTAGTCATAACACCAACAGGATTCTCTTTGAATTTTAATTCACCACCAGTAGGTTCAATTACAACTACTCGACCAGTACTATCAGCAAAAATATAATGTAAGGGAATTGATTTATTCATAATAGGTATTTCAACATCTACTAATCTAATATTTTTTAAATCCTTTTCTAAATCATCTATTGACTTATAATTACCTAAACACCAATTTAAAAATTCCCATGGAGCTAAGTTATTCTTTCCTTTAACTTCATTTTTATTATATGATGCTTCACCAGGTAAATAAAGTTCAGCAATAGCAAGACCATGTTCATTTATTCCATCAGTAAAAATATAATTTCCAGCTATTCCTCGACCAGTACCAAGCATAGAATATTTATTGGTCATTTCCTTACCAAAAACATGCCAACTGTAATCTCTTGGTAAAAATACAGGATTACCCTCTATAGGAAATGAGAAATCCATTGTCCTTGCTAAAAAGTGCTTATCATCCTCAGTTTTAGTAAAAATACTTGTACACATTATTTCACCATTATCCATTCATATTCTTCATGATATTTATCATAATCTAGTTTAACTCTAACACACATTATTTCACCATTATTCATTCATATTGTTGATATATTTTATATTGTAAATATATTATTTAATACATTATTATATATAGTTATTGATAGATTAAAACTATTAAGTTTTAAAAATATTTTATAACAAGGTGTCTGTTTTATGTGAAATTTATCAGGTTGGAAATTTCTTTAATTTACTTATAACCTTTACTAATCATGATGCTTATTAAAAGTACATTCAGATATACATGTTTATAAACAGAACTCTTTGTATATGGGTGTATATTTTTCATTTTTAATTCTTGTTTTATGAATTTGTATGTTTCTTCTATTTTCCATCTTTGTCTTTAGTAGTCTTTCCATTTGAGTAGTAAATTGGAATAATTTTTGTTTTAAATAGTTATATATTGAATTTTTGTATTTTTTTCTGTGAAATAGTTTAATGGGTTTTGTATTCTTTCTATTAGTATTATTAGTGCTGGCTTTTTCTTTGGAAATATTAATGTGATTATTTGGTATTTGTTTATGTCGATTAGGTAGTTTTGTAGGCTTTGGAATCCTCTGTCGCACAAAATTAATTGTCATTTTTTTTAAGTGTTTTCTTATTTTTAGTTCATTTAGCATGTCGAATATTTTATTGTCATGTGGTGATTCTCTGTGAATTAGTAGTGTTAATTGTTTGCATGTTTCGTGTTCTATTCATATTGTCATTTGAAATCCTATATACTGCTTTGTTCCAGTGGAATATGCTCTACCGTAGTCTTTTTCAAGTAGTATTTGTTTGCTTAAAAACTTTCCATTGAATTTTAAATCCAATGTAATTGGAATTGAATCGATTATTATAGTTTTAATATTCCTTATTTTCTTAAATTGTAGTTTATTTAATGTTTTTAAAGTTAATTCAAGGTATGCATCTTCATTATGTCTGGAATAAATCTCTCTAATCTCTTTTAAACTTGGAAGATTATTAATATTATAGAAATTTTAAGAGTTTGTTGTTAGATAATGTTTGATTATAAACATAAAATAAGTCTAATTTAAAAAATATTGATAATAATATTAGTTTTAACATAGTTTGATGAATATTAATCTTTTTTAACTAATTTTAAGCTATTTTTACTAAAATAATCGAGAATTGATAAGCTTAATTACAATGCCAAAAAATACCTATATAGGGTCTTTTTCATCAAGATTTAATGGAATTTTCATTTTAATCTCCAATTAAATGTATATATTCCATTATATATAAATACTCTGATTTAAAAGACTCTAAATTAAAAATTATCAATAATAAAAGTGTACTTTTATGAAATATCATTTGCACACCATCAAACAATATAAAATAAGCATTATGTGTCCTCAGAAAAAATTAAATTATCGGACACCTTGTTTAAAAAATATTCCTAAACAATAAAATATTGTTTAAAAAATTGCATTAAAAATAAAACTAAATATTTATTAGAGATGAATTTCAAGTATAATAATCTATTATCAAAAAACTATTGATTAAACTATTGATTAAATAGCAAGAATGTTTGATAATTGTAAATAATTAAAAATTATTTTTAATTAAATGAAAAGAAAATATAATCAGAATTAAGAATATTTTTAAAAACATGATTAATTAATTCCTACATATTACCATACCCATATCAATTAATAAAATGATTATAACCTTCTTTAGAAATATTTTGAATTCCACCATCAATCCTTTGAATCTCTATCTTTGAAGAATTATTAACTTCACCAATAATATTAAAATCAATGTTACCTTTTAATTTTGAAATATTATCTTTAGAAATAGTGAATAACAATTCAAAATCTTCACCAACATTTAAAACTAATTTTAAATAATTTTTACCAATTGATTTAGCTATTTTCTTATACTCACTAGAAATAGCTAATTTTTCTTCATAAATTAAAATTCCTTTAAATGAATCTTTATCTGAATTTAATATTTCATATAACTCAGAAGCTAATCCATCAGTAATATCTGTGCAAGCACTAGCTATTGAATTTAAGCTAGTTCCTTCATTTATTTTAGCTATTGGTTTTAAAACTTTTAAAATAGCTATTTTCGAAGTTTCACAGTTAAAATCTTTATTTAAAATTTCAAACCCTAATGCAGCTAAACCTAATTTACCAGTAACACAAACTAAATCACCATTTTTAAAGCCTGATTTTTTTAAAAATTGATTTTTACTAATTCCTAAAGCTGTTCCAGATATGATGACTTCATTTGCCTCATTTGTATCTCCACCAACAAGAGGAATATTATAAAATTTGCAAGCTTCTAAAACCCCTCTAATTAAATCATTAAAATTTTTCATTAAAAAATTTGAAGGAATAGCTATGTTTAGTAAAAACCCTAAAGGTTTAGATCCCATAGCTGCAAGATCACTCACATTAACTGTTACTGATTTAAATCCCATTTGATTATAAGACATTTCTTTTGGAAAATGACGTGATTGAATTAACATATCAGATGATGCAATTAAATTTTTATTATTAATTGATAATACAGCTGCATCATCTCCTAAAATAAAATGATTTTTTTGTAATTTTTGAGTTTTTCTAATAATTAATTTTATTAATGATTTTTCTCCAAAATCAGAAACTTTTAAATCAGTAAAATTCATGATTAAAAATTTGTTTTTAAAAATTAATAAGTTTTTTTAAGTTAAGAAAAAATTAATTAAATATAATTAATAAAAGTAATCACAATGAAATTATTCAAAGAACTAAATATGTAATAAATACAATGATTTAGTGATTAATTAAGAAGTAAGTATATATAATGCTAACAAGTTAGAAATTTAAAGAAAATAGGTCTACCAACACTTATTTAAACTATTAAAAATTTAGAATATTAAAAAGTTTTATATATAGTTATGAATATATATTCATAATACCTTTAGTTAATCATAGTTGTGGCTTTGAAATTTTTATAAAAAATTGTTTAAAGTGATAAAAATGGTAAGACCAAAAAGAAAAAGAAGAATAGCTCAATGTCCAAAACAAAAATGTTTTAATAAGGACATAAATAATTCATCTAAACCAATAAATCTTAGTATAGATGAATTTGAAGCTATACGTCTTAAGGATTATCATGAAATTAAACAAAAAGAATCTGCTGAACTTATGGGAATTTCTCAATCTACATTTCATAGAATTTTAAATTCTGCAAAAAAGAAAATAGCTATTTCATTAATTGAAGGAAGAGAAATTGTAATTGGAGACGATTTTGTGAGTGAGAAAATAATATATATCTGTAATAATTGTGGATTCCAATGGAGTAATCCACAAAAAACTTATGATCAATGCCCAGACTGTAAAAGTGAAAATATTAAAAAAATAGAAATAGAAGAAGAACACAAACCTTTTAGAGGCCATGGACAAGGAGAATGTCATAGAAAAGGAGATAATAAAGAGTGTCATAGAAATTCAGGAAATCAAAAGAATTGTAAATCAAATAATATGGAAAAAAATTGTCATGAAACCATGGAAAATTGTAAATGTCCTAATTGTGGATATGAAGAACCTAAAATAAAAGGTAGTCCTTGTAGAAACAAAGTATGTCCAGAATGTGGAACTAATTTATCTGGTTCTGGTAAATGTCATCCAGAATAATTAAATATTTAAAAATAAAAATTATTTTATTTTTTTATTTTGAGTGTCGGACAAAAATACCTTTTTCAAGAAAGATATTTCTTCAAATCTCAAACAAAGGATTAATCTATCGTTTTAAGAAAATGATTTTGAATTTTGGCCGACCCTCATTTTTAGAAAAAATACAAATCTTTACTAATTTATCTTTTTAGAAAATAATTAATTGATTTTTAACTCTTTTTTATTAATTTTTAACATTAATTATTTAAAAATTAAAATTAGAGTTAAATTTATAAAGAATTAGAAATTCTTCTTTTAATAATCTCTAAAATCAAAGGATCATCTTCTAATGGATCAGTGAAAATTATTTCACCATCAAAATCAACTTTTTCTATTTCATGGTGATGATGGTGGTGTCCTCCTCCATGATGATGGCCTCCATGATGCCCCTCACCATGATGATCCTTATGTGGATGACCTTCACCATGATGATGTTCTTCATGGCTATCTTCTTCATTTTCTAAGCCAAGGATTTTTGGTATATCCCGTTTAGTATGCAATCCATGAGCTACAAAAACTGGAACAACAATGATTCTATCAAGTTCACCATGTTTTTTTAAGTTTTCAAAAGCTTGTGGAATATTAGGTTCAGTTATTTCCATAAATCCAGTTTCTACAATCGAACCTGGAAATTCGTCCTGATACATTTCAGATAAAGAATTTATAACATTAGAACCATGTGGTAATCTACTACCATGACTTAAAAGTAAAATTCCTGTTTTAGATAAATCAGAATCTTTTATTTTATTAAAACTTTCACTAGTATCAACCATAATATCATCTTATATAAAAATTAAATTAAATAAGTTATAATTTAATTTAAAAATATAAAAAGTTTTTCTATAAAGAAAATTATAGTAAAAAGATATAATAGCTATTTTTATAGAAATTAATTAAAAATATGCTTATAAATAGCTATTTACTTTTTTTTCTAAAATTTGAATTAATATATCATCTGCTCCAATTGGTTCAGGATATAATACTTCTCCATCAAATTCAATTTTAGTTAAATCATGATGATGATCATGATGATCATGATCATGGCTTTGAGAGTGACCATTATCTTCTTTTAATCCTAAAATTACAGGAATATCATTGTTTGTATGAACTCCTGGTGCAATAAATACTGGAACTACAATTAATCTTTCAATTTCATTTTCACTTGTTAATTTATTTATTGATTGAGGTATATTTGGTTCTACAAGTTCCATAAAACCAAAATCAGAAACATAGCTAGAATCTTTTGAAAATTTTTCATGTAATGTAGATATAAATTCTTTATTGTATTTTAGTCTACTTCCATGAGATACTAGTAAAATAGCTGTTTTTGCATCATTTGAAATTTTTGACCCCTCAAGTGAAGTTTCAATTCTTTTATTAATTATTTCTAATAAATCATCATTTGGTCCTATTGGTTTAAGTAGTTTTATTTCTCCATCAAATTCTACTTCTTCAAGACCATATAAATAATGATCTTCTGGGTAATTTCCATCAGGACATCTTGGATCAGTTTCTAATGGATCTAAACCTAAAATTGTTGGAATATCAATGTTTGTGTGAATTCCTGGAGATAAAAAAACAGGTAATGCAAATATTCTTTTAGGTGAATTTTCTTTTAAAATATTAATAGCTTGAGCTATTGTAGGATCACTTACTTTCATATATCCTACTTCAGTACTAAGACCAGATTTTTTCTTAAATTTAGTACATATTTCTTTAAAAGTATTTTCTGCATAAGGTAGGCTACTACCATGACTAATTAATAAAACAGCATCGTTATCATTCATGAAAATCCTCAGTTAATAATTTTTTACAAATAGTTAATATTATTTATGATTTATTTTATGAGTATAAAAAGTTTTCTAAGATTAATATAATAAGGATTTTATTTAAAAAATAGATAAATTAGTATAAAATTAATTTTAATAAAATAAAATTAGTTATGAATTAAAAATAAAAAGTTTTAGAAAAGTTTATTAAAATTCAAAATCATTTTTTAACTTTAAATTTAAATCCGTAGGAAATTACTCCTTCTTCTCCATCTTCTCTAATCTTTCTAAAGACCATTTCAACAGGGTCTCCAATCTCTAATGAATCTACATCACAATCAACTAATTGTGAAGTTAATTTTGCACCTTCATCTAACTCAATAATAGCTACAGCATAAGGAGCTATTTTTTTAAAGTCGCTGGTTGGGGTTCTAACAATTGAAAAACTATGAATTTTTCCTTTACCAGAGAATTGGAAACTTTCTATATTTCCTTTTCTTCTACATTCAGGACAAATTACTCTCGGTGGAAAATAAAGTTTTCCACAAGTTGTGCATTCAGAACCAATAAGGTTATATCTTTCTTGAATATGACGCCATGTTCGTACGGTATCAGACATAAAAATCCTCCATTATTATATAGCTTAATTTTTAACTAAACTATAAAAAATTTTTATTACATATAAATATTTTATCAATAGTATAAAAAGCTATTTTTTTAAGTGATAAAAAATATTTTCATGTCCTTGTATATTAGAAATATTTTTATAAAAAACTTAAAAAATACTAATATATGAAAACCATCTTTAATGACTCTAAAGGTCATGTATTTACTGGAATAAGTGTAATTCTAATTATTTCATTTATTATAATAGTTATTTTATTTTTAAATTTAAATTATTTTATAACAGAAGAAACAAATCAAATAATAGCTAGTGATAATTTAAAATATATTGTTGAAGATTACAATAAAAACATAGAAGTTCTATCGTATACATCTTTAAAAGAAATATCTGAAAATGTAATAAAAAGTAAAACACCACTTAAAGACTCAAGTGAAGAATTTAAAAAAGTATTAAATGAGAAATTATCTAATAAAAATAAAGAATATCTTAAAAAATATGATATAAAAATTGAATCGAATGTTATAAGTATTGAAAATAGTGAAAGCCCCGAATATTTAAAATTTAAAACAATAATAACAGTTGAAAAAGATAATGAAAAGTATAATAATGTTCTTGAATCAAAAACTTCTGTTTTGAATTTAAAAGATCCATTAGGAATATTATTATGCTCACCGGATCCAAGTCTATCATACAATGAAACAAATATACTTTTTGGTAATTCTCTTTCAAAATACTTAGAAAAAAGAAATGTAGAAAATCATGAAAACTATATAAATGCAACAGCACCACTAATATTAAAAAAATGCCCATATGACCCTTACATACACCATGGAGATAATCATACATTAGCAGATTGTATTAAAAATTCTTATTATCATGAAAGTGCAGATGGAAGTTGTTATCTTTGTAGACTTGAAGGAAAACCATTATGTCCACACTATGGCTTTGAAACATTTATAATACCAAGAGCAAATATAGAAAACAATTTAAGTTCTGTTTCATCTCCAGATCATGTTGTTTTTGCAGATAATTATCCAGGAGATCCATATTATTATTTTAATGACTCTAATAAAATAATATTCTTAGATAGTTCTCATAAGAAAAAATACGGGTTATAAAATGATAGACAAAAAAGGAAACATATTCTCAATTGAACTTATATTAGTTATTTTTATGTTTATATTTACAATTGGGATAATTACAAGTCTAACAAATAGTACAAGTGAAAAAATATCTAGTGAAATAGATAAAAATCATATAGAAAAAATAACTACTGAATCATTAGATAATCTATTAAATAACCCTGGTAAACCAAGTAATTGGGAAAATCTTAGTAACTTAAATAGTATATCTCCAGGTTTAGCAATATTAAACACAGATAATAAAACAATTAAAAACACTATTTCTTATGATAAGTTAAAACATTTAGAAAATAGTTATGATTTATTAATCACAAATAAAGTTTTTTCAAATAAAATTAAAAGCTCAATAGCTATTTATCCATTAAATAGTGAAATTCAACCTTCTTTTTATGGTGATAGTGATGAAAGAACTAATGTTTTCCCAATAAATAGATTAGTTAAGTGTGATTACTTTTCTAAATATGTATTAGTTAATTTTAATGAAAATCATGAATGTAATAAAAACCATGACCTAAATTATAGTTGTGGATACTTTAAAATTTATAATAGCTATTTAGAAGAAAATGATTATTATTTATTAACTGCTGAAAAAGACTTATATTACTCCATAGACAATACTAAAGAATTTAATAATGAATTTAAAAAAATTAATAATAAAATTTATTTAAATGATATTTTAACTGATAGTTTAAAATATAATAATTCTGGAATATTTTTTATTCATTTAAAAAGTGAGAATCCAGAAGCTATTTTAATAGCTATTCCAAAGGATTTTGAAAAAAATTACTTAATTTATGATTATTTTAGAATAACTGATTGTAAATTAATTTTTAAAACTTGGTATTCAATTGAATAAACAATTAAATTTTTTAAAATAAGTGATATATATAGTCTTTATTTAAAATAAAAACAATTTTTTTAATTTAACTAAATTCACAGTTTAAAACATGAAATGGTTTAGAATAAACACTGCAAAAGATGTTAAAACAATGATTGAAATTAAATCTGTGAGACTTGTAGATATTGGAAGTACAATATTATCTGGATCTAATCCTTCTCTAACTGATAATACTGATAAATAGAAAATAATTGTCATCATTATTGTGATTACAATAAATCCAGATATAATTATAATAGGTAGTGTTGTTAAGATACCTAAAGTATCTGAACCAATTAAATTTAAGCTAAATTCAACAATTAATGCTATAAATGGAAATATAAATATTCCAAAAACGAATAAAATAGCAAAATTATGTAATGTATTTCTATCTGGATGCATCATTGGTTCAATAAAGCCAGCGTGAAATCCAGAGGACAATCTTGCACTTAAAATACTTAATAAACTACCATTTACCCCTGAAAATAGAGGTACAAGAGTTAACAACGTTTGATTATTTAAAAGTGTTTTAGAAGAAGTATGTAGGAATCCTCCTGCAAATATTCCTAAACATGAACTAATTAACAATACAGGTGTTGATTGAGACAGAATCTTCTTTATTTCATTATTTAGTAAGAGTCCATAAATAAACAAAGCAATAATTATTATAATTAAAATGATTAATATTATTGTTTCTATTAATTCATTATTTATGAAAAATAATAATAAAATAGATATTATTAAAGAAGGTAATGTAAATAAGTCTCCAGCAGCAGTAATAAGTGGTGTTGTTATATTATCTGGATCCCATCCATATTCATAACTTTTTAATGATATAAACATTGTAATAGGTAGCATTATTATACAAGAAATAATTCCAGCAAATATATTTATTAAAGCAAAGTTAACAAAAGCCATGCTTTCAAAATTAAAAGCTAAACAAATGATTTTAGCTATTATTGATAAAATTAAAGATATTACTAGTGTTAGTATTATTGATGATAAAATATTATTATTTAAAATATCAGATTTTTTAAATTCTGGTGATAATGTACCAATATGAAGATTAGTGTTAAGTCTTGATGCAAGAGAACCAAATATATTACCTCTCATTGCAATTGCACCAGGTATTATAATAAGTAGTCCTGGAAAGGATTCAATGAAATAATTCATATTTCCAAGAATAATACCTGCAATCAAATCTCCAATTGCACAAATTACAAGAGCAACTAGTCCTTGTTTAACTACAGAGCGATAATTATTGTTAAAATTCTTTAATTTATTGATTAAAAACTTAAATGTATTAATTATTAATTTAAATACAGAATCAATTTTTTTAAATAAAAATATTATAGTGTTAATCATTAACATTAATAGGAAGGATAATATATGTCGAATCATCTTCGCTAGCTTTTTTGCTATCTTCACATATATCACCTATTAACATTTTATCACACTATTTTTAATAAATACTATTCTACTAAAACATCAGGAATATCATCCAAAGAAATTTCAGCAGATGCTAATTTTTTTAATACTTCTGAACCAGTTTCTGTTCCTTTTGCAAGAAGAACATCACCTTCAAACAAAACAGTATCTCTATTAGGACCATAAATCCAAGAATCATTACGTCTAATAGCTATAATCATCATACCTGTACGATTTACAAGTAATAATTCACCTAAAGATTTTCCACAAAGATCTGAACCCATCCCAATTTCAATACGTAAAATCATCTTTTCAGATTCTTCTATAACCATTTTAAAAACAGGATGAGGTTTAAATCCAGTTATTACAAGATCTGCTAAATCTTTTGCTGCATTAGCCATGCTTTCAGCAGCTTCAGCTATTTCAAGTAAAGCAGTTAATTTTTCTGCATCTTCATATGATCTAGCTGCAACAAGGGATTGTTTTTTAATTTCATAATTTAAGCTATTAACCTTGTCTTCAAGTTTTAAAACTTCTTCTGCTGCATCTTTACTATTAAAAAGAACTGCAGAATAAGCTAAATCAACCATCAACTCCGATAAGTTCTTCATTTCTATTAAAATATTTTTAATACTATACATTTAATCCCCTTCTTAAATTATCAAAGATCATTAGGATTATTGTGTAATAAACAAGCCCTTCTAAGTTTTAAAAGTTGTTTTTTAGATTTTTTAAGATCTTCAGGTTCATTAATAATTTTTCTAAGTGGTTCTTTTACACAATCAATTGTTTCCTTTTCATGAATCCACAAGCATTCTTTACAATTCCAAACACCTTTTTCTTTAATCCACTTACCACCAGTAGAACTATCACCACAAGGATAAAATGGGCAATAACAAAAGTCACAAGATTGACCTTCATAATGACATGGATAAAACTCACATTCACTATTAGGGCCATCAGGTGTTTCACCTTTTAAAAATTTTCCATAGAAATCAATAGATAATGGATGTAAATCTGATTTAACAACATATCCCCTAGGAGTAACAAAATAACCATCTGATTCATAGCTTAAATCATTACCTACAATTAATGCTGTAGACATATTAATTTCATTTTCATCTAAATCTTTAACTTTAACAATAGAAACTTTAGAGGGGTATGATTCACTATTTACAATACCAATTAAAATATCTTCACCTTTAATATCTAAAATTAAATTTTTAAATCTCCTAAAAGGCTCTTTTCTAGTTTTACTAATAGGATTATAAATAGCTATGATTAAATTGGCTTTAAGTGCATATTCAATTTTTTTCTCAATTTCAGATAAAGGAGTTAAAACATTACTTAAACTAATAACCGCATAATCATTTAAAGGCGCACCAAGCAAATTAGCAGAATAATTAACTGCAGAAACTCCCGAATAGACTCTTACATCAATCTTTTCCTCATATTTACTAAGAATTTGAAATAAAACATTACTCATTCCAAAAACACCAGGATCACCAGAACTAACAAGTGCAACATCATAACCCTCATTACTTTTAGAAATTGCCATCTCAACACGACTAATTTCATCCCCCATACCCTTTTGGATAATTTCCTTACCTTCTATTAAATCAGCTATTTCTTCAGTATATTTTTTATACCCAATAATAATATCTGAGTTTTTAATAGCTTCATATGCTTCCAAGGTCATGGTATTAATATTTTGACCTATTCCAATCACATTTAACATAATATCACGAATATAGTTTTAAAATTGACTCAATGTTAATAGATTCAGTTTTAATTTTAAATCCACCATCTTTATATTCAGCAACACCATTAGCTATTACTTTGTATTCTGGATCTTGACTTATAACAACTTGACCAGATGTAGAATTTGGTGCAGAATAACCTAAAGCTTCAATAGTAACATTAATATCTTCATCCCCATCAGTACTATTATAAGTAGTAAAATTCATTGAATCAAGATTGATACCATCCACCTTAGACAGATTTTCTAAAGATACTGCAACATCTTTATTGTTTGTAATATTTATTTTATTAGGATTTTTTATTAAAGCTTCATTAACATTATCTGAGCTAAAAAAATTTGTAACTGTATTGACTTGTAAATCAATTAATTCTCCTATATCTGGAACTTCAGAAGTGACTATAGTATAAGAACTAAATAGTCCAATCTCAAAAAAACCAATAAATAATAAAATTACAACTATAATATTAAGTACCTTCGACATATATCATCACAATTTTAATAAGTTTATAATAAAACAATATATTAATTAAAAATTAAATTTGTTTATTATATATAATAAAGATTTATATTATAGTTAATTATTAAAAGTTTATATCTTTTTTATATACTTTTTTATCCAATTTTCATAGAAAGATTTTTCACAATATTTTCATTGAATGGTTTTTTAAATATTTGTTTCATGGTTTATATTGATTCAAAGAAGTTATTGTACATTTCTTTTTTAATTACTCTCTATAAATCTTCTATTAGATTTAAATCTGGAGAATAATGTGGTAAAAATATAAGATTAATATTTAAAATTTCACAGATTTCTTCAACTGTTTTAGAAATGGTGTACTCTATAATTATCTAATACTATATTTATTCGTTTTTCTTTAAATTTTCTTTTATTTTTATTTTATTTAATTTTTCAAGTAGATTTTTTCTTTTATTATTTCTGTTTTCTTTTTTATATGCTTTTTCAATTGATTCTAATGATTTTTGTTTTGATAAGTTAGAGTATAATTTGTCGTTTATTTTTTTTTACGAAAGTTTTGAAATGTTAATCTTTTTTTATCTAGAAATTTTTTCATTTTTTTCATTTGAAATGTTTGGGTTATTTAAAGTGGTTTCTAGTTCTTTTTTATTGTTTTTATTTTCTGTGTTTATTATTCTAAATTTTATTAGTATTTTAACAAATTTTATTGCATTATTTGTTTTGTGAAATTCTAGGTAGTTTTCACAATTAATGCTTTGTATCCCTGTTGCTGTTATTTTAATTTTAAGTAGTTTTTTTATTAGTTTATTATTTTGTTTTGGTAAATATAAGTTTTTAGTGGTGTTTAGAATATTTTAACATGTTGTTTGATCTAATAATGCTAATCCTGCAGGTTTTTATGTTTATGTTTTTGGTGTTTTTTTTAAGATTGTTTCAGTATTTTCTGGTTTTTTAGAGTATTTTGTAAATGGTTTACCGTGATTAAAACCTAATTTTTCTCTTACAATGATCCATACTTGTTTTTCAGAGTAATCTATATTATATTTCTTTTTTATGATTTTTTGAATTTTTTTAAGAGTGTAATTTTCATTAGAATTAGAAATAATTTCTTTTAACTCTTCTTTTTGTTTATCTGTTAAATAGCAATTACGTCCACAATTATCATAATTAGGTATTAAACCTTCAAATCCTTTTTCATTATAAAGTTTTAACCATCTAGATCCTGAAGCTCTATTTATATTTAAAAATTCAGATGCATCTTTAACTGTTTTACCTTCTTTTAGCATTTTAATAAAAAGTAAACGCTGATAAATCATGTATGACTTTTTATGATTAGTTAACAACTCATCAATATCTTTAATATCCAAATGATCTTCAACTGTAATATTTCTTCCACGGGACATAAAAATAAATATATAATTAATTAGATATAAAGTTTTGGTAAGATACTATAATAAAAAAGAAATATTATTATCTGTAGAAAACATTGTAATGATGTTTAAAAATGGTACAAAGTATATAATTAAAGCCGTTGATAATAAAAATAGTTCAATAGCTAATTTAACTTTAATTATCAGTGTTAATTATACTAAAATTACTGATAAAGAGGGTTTAGCTATTTTAAATATCAATCTATTTCCTAATAATTATCCTATTATAACATTCTTTAAGGGTAGTGATATCTATAATAAAAATAATATAAGAACTAATCTCACTATTCTAATTTTTATCAATCCTAAAAACTTAATTAAATATTATCGTAATGGTTTTCAATTTCAAGCTAAAGTTTTAGATAATAATGCTAACCCATTAAAGAATGTAAATGTTACTTAATATTAATTGTGTATTTTACAATAAAACAACAGACTCAAATAGAATAGATAAATTAAATATTAATTTAAATCCTATATCATACATTGCAACCCAGATGCTACAATTACAAAATCACATGGTACAAATTAATTTAAATCCTATATCATACATTGCAACTTAACATATAATAGTTATTCTGTTTCAAATAATATTACTGTATTAAAGAGATAATAGCTATTTCTTTCTTTTTTAATTTTTTCACTTTAAAATTTTAGTGAATTTTTTCTCTACAAAATATTTTATTACTTAGAAAAAATAAAATTTCAATTATTAACAAGAAAAATAATGGTTTTAATGTCACAAAAAATACTTAAAAAATTTGCAAAAAAAGGAATTAATCTTTCACCAGGAGCTTATAAAAAAATTATAGGTTTAGATGATCCAGTAAACTTTTCTTCTAATTTAATTGTTAAATTAAAAAGTGATAAATATAAAAATAAGGATTTATTATCTATTAAAGAAGAAATTGTTGATGATTTAATTAATTCTACAAATAATATGGAAGATAAAGCTGATAAGAGTGAAAATGATACATCGTTAAATAATAAAATAGCTAATGATTCTAAACCTACAAACAATCCAGAACCAGAAGAGGTTATGAATGTCCCAACTACTAAATTTAAAAGAAATCTCGAAAAAGCTAATGTAAAATATGATTTTAAGATTATACAAGACACTAGTAAAAAATCATACACTAGTGGAGAGATTGATAATTTAATAGCTTATTTTAAAAGTAGATATGAAAAAATACATAAGATATTATCTAAGCGACCTGAACTTAAAACTTGTCAAAAAATTTCTGAAATTGAAGAAGGTCAAAATAGTTTAAACCTTATTTTAATGGTTAAAGATATTAGAACTACTAAAAATGGGCATAAATTAATTGAATTTGAAGATGAAACTGGTGAAATACCAATTTTATTTAGTAATAAAGATGAAGAAATTTTTAAAGGAGCTGAAAGATTAGTTAAAGATGAAGTTGTTGGTATTGTTGCTGAGAAAAATGGGGATCTTGCAATAGCTAAAAGTATTATTCATCCAGATATTCATAGAATTTCTCAAAAGTCTATGGATTTTGGAATTGTTTTTTTATCAGATATTCATGTTGGTAGTTTAACATTCTTAGAAGATTCTTTTTTAAAATTTGTTGATTGGATTAATTGTGAAACTGGAAATGATGAACAGTTAGAAATAGCAAATAGTATTAAATATTTAATTATTGGTGGAGATATTGTTGATGGCGTTGGTATATATCCAAATCAGGAAAAAGAATTAGCTATTAAAGATGTTACTCAACAATATGATGAAGCTGCACGTTTACTTGGTAATATTAGAAGTGATATTAAAATAATTATTGCTCCTGGAAACCACGATGCATCTAGAGTTGCAGAGCCACAACCAGCTGTTCCTGAAAAATATGCAAAATCATTGTATGAATTAGATAATGTTGAATTTATTAGTAATCCTGGTGTAGTTTCTCTAGAAGGTATTAATGTATTGATTTATCATGGCCGTAGTTTTGATGATATGAATATGAGTATTAAAGGTTTTTCACATGATAAAAATGATATTATAATGGAAGAACTTCTTAAAAAAAGACATTTAGCTCCTATTTATGGTGAGAGAACTCCTCTTGCATCTGAACTTGAAGATTATTTGGTTATTGATGAGGTTCCTGATATTTTACATACTGGCCATGTTCACATTAATAGATATAAAAAATACAATGGTGTTCATTTAATTAATTCTGGAACTTTTCAAACACAAACAGAGTTTCAAAAAATTTATAATATTGTTCCAACACCAGGAGAAGTTCCTGTTTTATATAAAGGAAAATATAAATTGCTTAAATTTAATTAATTTTACAGCAAATTTTTAAATACTAATAAATTAAATATTTTTATAATATTTTATGCAAATTAGTTGTGGTATAATGAAAAATCAGGCAAAAGAAGTAGTTGACATTTCAAAATATCTTTATGAAAGAAAATTAGTTTCAGGAAAAGCAGGTAATGTTAGTTTAAGATTTAAAAGTGAAAATGGAGATATAATAGCTATTACCCCTACTTTAAAATCATTGGGTAATTTAGAAGAAAAGGACATTGTTTTAGTTGATATAGATGGTAATGTTTTAAGTAAAGGAAATCCATCATCAGAACTTGATATGCATTTAGCTATTTATAAAAAAAGAAAGGATGTAAATGGTATTGCTCATACTCATTCTCCATTTGCAACTGGATTCGCCTTTTCAGAAAAAAGAATTAAAAGACATGATAGATTTGGCAAAATTTCAGCCCCATATTTAGAAGATTTAGAATATGAAGCCCCTGGAAGTGAAAACTTAGCTAAAAAAGCTTGTGAAGCTTTAGAAGAGGAAGAAACTTTAGTTTTGAAGGATCATGGAATTATAGCTATTGGTAAAAATTTAGAAGAAGCAGCTGAACTTGTTGAATTTGTAGAAGATATTGCTAAAACTCAATTTATATCTTATATGCTAAATCTTTCTGATGAATTATAAGTATTGTCTTTAATTAATTTTAAATATAATAAAAAATATAATATTAATACTTACCAATTTTTTTATATATTAATTTTATTGTATTTAAGGAGGCAGTAAAAATGAGTAAGGAAATTATTGCAGAAGTTTCTGAAATTTTAAAACATATTATGGAAAATAATAGTGTTCCAAGAAATATTAGGAAAGCTGCAGAAGATTCAAACACTATGTTAAATGATGAAACAGAGGATGAAACAGTAAGAGTTAGTTCCGTTATTTTAAAATTAGATGATATTAGTAACGACCCAAATATTCCAGTACATGCTAGAACATTGATTTGGGAAATATTAAGTAAATTAGAATCAATTAAAACTTAATTTTTAGATATAGCAATAGCTATTGTAACACCATCAAATGCTTTTTTTTTATAAATTAATTTTGAATCAAATCCAGCTACTATTAATGCAGATTGTTCACTAACACCATTAATTCCGAAATTAGATTTAACAAATTTAGAAATAGAACAATCTTTTGATTTAAATAATTTTAATTTTTCAATATCAACTATTTTTAAAGGTATATTGAGATTATAAGATATATCTATAATTCCTTTTTCATTTTTCTTCATTTCACCAGTTGCAATATAATTAATCCTTTCAATTGGTAAATTTAAATCATTAATAGCTATTTTTAACCCTTTTAATATTTCATTATGATTTTTACCTTTTCTACAACCTATTCCCACTACTAAATCTCTTTCTTTAATTATTATTTCATGATTATTTACTTTTGCTAAAATTTCATTTTTAGAAAGCTTATCATCGTATTTGATGAGGTATGTTTCAAGTGTATTTTTCTCAATAAAATCAATTATATAATCTAATTTATTGTTTCTATTAAAAAATAATTCAATCATTTCACCATTTAAAATAGCTTTATTAAAATATAAAATACTTTTAGGATTTAATATTTTTAAATAAAATAAATTACTTAAATAATCAATAGCTATTTTTTGATTAACATCAGTGGAAGTAGTTATAACTTCTTGTGTATCTAATAATCCAGCTATTTTTTTTGAAAATTTATTTGCACCGCCAATATGGCCTGATAATAAACTTATAACAAATTCTCCATTTTCATCTAAGTTTAATATTCCAGGATCTTTTAATTTTGAATCAATGAGTTTAGCTATTGATCTAATTACAATACCACTAGCCATAATAGCTATTATCATATCATATTCAAAAAAAGCTATTTTAAAATTCTTTTTAACATCTTTATAAAAAATATCTGTTTTTATAATTGTTGAATCATTATCTAAATAGTTTTTAATTTTATTAGATAATTTCAAACCTTTTTCTGTAAGTGAAATAATAGCTACCTTCATCTAAACACCATAAATAAAATTAATATTGTAATTGTAAATACAAACATCGTTGTTTTTGAAAGATCAATAGATTTTTTTATATCATTTAATCCTAATTCTTTATTTTTAGAACCTATTATATAAACACCTTGTTTTACAAGTTGAATTCCAAGTGCACCTGCAGTTGGTGCCATTGTATATCCAGAATTTGGACTTGAACATTTTTGAGAATCATTTATTAATACATTATAGCTATTTTTCCAATTATAGTCTAGTATAAATGATGTAATTATTACAAATATACCTCCTATTCTTGCAGGTATAAAATTCAGTATATCATCAAAGTTAGCTGGTATAAAACCGATTAAAGTGTATTTTTCATTTTTATAACCAACCATTGCATCTAATGTATTAACAATTCGATATATTAATGGAAATAAAATTAATAAGAGAAGTTTAATAGTTAAATTAAAATCAAAAAAATTTATTATTATGATTCCTAAAAAAAAGTAAAAAACAGGACTTATATATGAATCAACGATATTTTCTGATAAAGTTTCAATTGTTGCAGAAATAATTAATTTTTCATCTAGTTTCTCAGTATCTCTACTAACTAAAAATCCAACAGATTCTCTTGCTTTATCAATATCATGTATCAAATTAAATCTTATATCTTCAGCAGAATTTATCAATAATTTAAATGAAAAAGTACTAGATAAAATAAAAATATATACAATTAATAAAAATATATAATTAATTTTACTAGCTATTAATAAAATGATTATAAAAAAACTTAATGAAATTATAATAGTCAATAATAATAAAAATAATCCAGATAATCTATTTTTTAAATTAATTAAATGATCAGTTAAAAAAGATATTATATTTCCAATAATAACAACTGGATGGACTTTACTCGGTATTTCACCATATACTAAATCTAATATTAATGAAAATATAAAAATAATAACTGAAATATTTAAAAAATTTATATTATTAATTTGATTTATAATTTCTATCATTAAATATAATTATATACATTAAATCATATATCTATTTTTAAATTTTATTATTGAATTTTATTTGTGTGAAAAAATGATTACAGAAGAAACAGTACAAAAATGGCTAATTGACGAATCTTTATTTAAAGAAAAATTACAGGATGAAAACTCTAACTTTCATTATATAATCAATTATCCTGATAATCATATTATGGATGTTATTCAACCTGTTGGAAAACCAGACTTAATAATAATTGGATGTGCAACTGAAATAGGAGAAGATCACAGAAATTTGATGAGAAAAGCAAAAAATGAAGTTAAAGAAGGTTTTGTTTGGGATGTTAGATTTATATTAAATAATTTCTTACTTGATTTTAATTTACAAATTGAAAACAATGAACTTAAGCATTTTGTAATAACAGAAGAAATTTTTGAAGATGGTCTAACAAAGGATGTTTTAATTAGATCAATTAAAAAAGTCTTTAAAGCAAAACTTCAATGTATGTGGGGACTTGAAAAAACATTTGGAATTGTTAATGTAGATATTAATAAAAATGATGATAATAATATGTTTGTTTAAATAAAACAACTATTTTTTATTTTTTTTATTTTTAGAGTGAGAGAGGTATATTTCAAGTGAAAGCTTTTTTCATAACCTGAAAGAATGAAGAGATATATTTCATATGTAAATTAATTGAAATTTAGCTCTTATTATTTTTTTAAAAATCATCATTTAAACTTTTTATTTTTAAATTCAAGGATTTTAAATAATCTTTCATAAAATTTTACACTTGAAATATACCTCTTGATTTTACTTTTTCACAAATTTTTAATTCACTTGAAACATACCTCTCACTCTCTTTATCATATTTTTAAAAGTTTAATTTTTTAAATAAAAATATTGTTTAAAACCTTTATTTATTGATTTTAAACTAGTATTAGTAATTTATTTTTAATAAATTTTTATACAGTTGAAAAATTACTTTTTTCATTTGAAATTTTAATAAAAATATAAAAAATATTAATTAATGTTTTTTTTAAAAAAATTTATAAATGTATTATTTAAGAATATACATTTAAATTATACTTATAATCCAATAAAACATCTTAGTATCAATTATTTTTTAATTTAATTAATTATAATTAAAATAATATTTTTTTATTTCAAATAATTTAATACTAATTTAATATTTTGTAATAAATACTTTTATTTATGCTGATAAAAATAATATTACACTGGAAATAAAACATAAGTTTATTACTATAAAATTATTTTTAAATTAATAAAATTTACACTTGAAACTATTACAAAGTGATTAAATGGGAAATATTTTTGACAATTTAGAAGGAGAAGAATCAGTTTTTGAAGATAAAACACCACTGGATCATAGATTTTTACCAGAGAAATTACCTCATAGAGACGAACAAATTACTGAAATAGCTAAACACTGGATTGAAGCATTAAATAATGTAACACCTTCTGATGTTACTATTTATGGTAAAACTGGAACAGGAAAAACTGCAGCTGCTAAATTTGCAAGATCACAATTAAAAGAAGCAGCTCAAAATAAAAATGTGTTTATTAAAGTAGAATATATTAGATGTACAGATTATACTACTGAATATCAGGTTATAGCTCAATTATGTCAGAGACTTGGAAGAGATGTACCAAATAGAGGCTGGACAAAGGGGGAAATTATTAATACATTTAGAAATATCTTTAAACAAAATTCTTTTGGAAATAAACTTATTTTAATTGTAATATTAGATGAGATAGATATTTTGCTTGAAAAAGATGGTGATGGAATACTTTATACATTAACTAGAACAGAAAATGTTTCTATTTTATCAATAAGTAATTATATTGATTTTAAAAAATTTATTAAACCTCGTGTAATGAGCAGTTTAAGGGATAAAGAAATAGTATTTCCTCCATATGTAGCAAGTCAATTAGCTGATATCTTAGAAGAACGTGCAAAACTATCATTTAAAGATAATGTACTGCATAATGATGTTATTTTATTATGTGCAGCTATGGCCGCTAAAGAAGAAGGAGATGCAAGATATGCTTTGGATCTTTTACGTACTGCAGGAGAAATTGCAGATGATGAAGGATCAAACGAAATTTTAGGGGAATATGTAAGAACTGCAAAAGATAAAATTGAACACAATAAAATTACTGATATTATTATTACACTACCAACACAACAACAAAGAGTTTTAGAAGCATTACTTAAGCTTACTCAATCTAGTGAAGAAATAACTTCTGGAAAATTGTATGATACATATAAAGAAGTTTCAAAAGGAGATTCTGTAACTTATAGAAGAATTTTTGATTTTATAAATGAACTTGAAATGCTTGGAATAATTTCAACAAATACAATATCACGTGGTAGAGGAAAAGGAAGAACAAATATAATATCCTTGCAATGTGATACAAGATTACTTGAAACTACATTATATTCTATTTAATTTAAGACTTTTTATTATTTCTCTTGAATCTATAATATATTCTATTGAATTTTATTGTATTCCTTGGAATCTACAATATATTACTATTTTTTAAAATATTAAATATTATTTAAGTAATTGTTTAAGTATGGCCATTCTCATTGGTACAGCATTAAATGCTTGCTCAAAATACTTATTATATTTTGTATTATCTACATCTTGGCTAATTTCATCAATTCTTGGTAATGGATGCATTACAATTAAATTTTTACCATTTATTAATTCTTTATTAATAATGTATCTGCTTTTAATTTTTAAATATTCTTCAATGTCTCCAAAACGCTCTTTTTGTATTCTAGTAACATATAATACATCTACTTTATCAACAATATTTTTTAAATTTTCTTCTTCATAATAGCTAATATTGTTTTTTTCCAAATCATGTAATATTTCATTTGGCATTTTTAGTTCTTTAGGAGATACAAAGTACATTTCAACATCATATAAACCTAATGCATATGCAAGTGAGTGTACTGTACGCCCATATTTTAAATCTCCCACTAAAGCTATTTTTAAACCATCAATCTTTTTAAATTCTTTTTTAATAGTATATAAATCTAGTAATGTTTGTGTTGGATGTTGACCTGCACCGTCTCCTGCATTTATAATTGGTACATTAACTATATCTGATATAAACTTTGAAACTCCTTCTATTTCATGTCTTATAACAAGACCATCACAATATGCTTCAAACATTTTTGCTGTATCTGCTATACTTTCTCCCTTTGCAACTGAACTAGTTATACTATTTTCAAATCCTATACATTCTCCTCCAAGTCTTTTCATACTTGTTTCAAATGACAACTTTGTTCTTGTTGATGGTTCAAAGAACATCATTCCAAGGATTTTTCCATTTAAAGTATCTGAGTTTTCTTCTGATTTGGCTACTTTTTCAAGTTTAAAAGCTTCATCTATTATATAATCAATATCTTCCCTTTTTAAATCCTTTATAGTTATTATATCATTGAAGTTAAAAATGTGAACCAACTCTTAAATTTAATATATTTATATAATTAAATAATTCTTTCTATTGGAACGACTAATATATCTTTTGCACCAGCATTTTTTAATTGATTTACAAGTTCAAAAACTTCATCTTCATCAATTACTGCTTGAACAGCAACAGTTTTTTCATCAGATAATACTTCAGATATTGTAGGGCCTGTCATAGATGGCATAACTTTTTTAATATCATCTAAATAATTACTTTTAACATTCATCATCACTAGTTTTTTTCTCTCAGCATCTATTACTCCACCAATACTAGTGCTTATAGAATCTATTAACAATTTTTTCTCATTATAACTATCTTTATTTGCAATTAATTTTATAGAACTTTTTAAAATAGTATCAATAATTTTTAAGTGATTCATCCTAAGTGTTGTTCCTGTACTTGTTAAGTCTGTAATTAAATCACTTACACCAATAAATGGGGCTGCTTCTGTTGATCCACTTAATTTAACTACTTTTAAATTTAATCCTTTTTCATTGAAATACTGCTTTGTTAAATTTGGGAATTCACTAGCTACTATCATCTCATCTTTAACATCATTTATAGAAGAAATTTTTGACTCTTCAGGAGAAGCAAGTACTAAGTTTGTTTTACCAAAATTTAAATCAAGTAATATCTTAACTTCTGAGTCACTTTCTTTTAAAAGATCTAATCCAGTTATTCCTAAATCAACAACCCCATCTTCTACAAATTCTGGTATATCTGATGCACGTGCAAATAATACATCTATGTTTTTATTATGTGTGGCTGAGAATAATTTTCTATTAACATTATCTTTTAAACCGAGTCCAGCTTTTTCTAAGATGTCTATTGATGGATCACTTATTCTCCCTTTTGATGGTATAGCTATTTTTATTTTCATCTTAATCATTTTTTAATTAATTATTTTTATTTTTCTTTTTATAGTAAATAAATCTTATTTATTTAGATTTTTTGATTTTTTTTAAATATTATTTAGTATTTTCAAATCAAGTAAATTTTAGAAAATATTAATACTTTTTAAGTATTTATTTTATTGCTTTTTTGATTTTAATTCTTTATATTTCTATTCAATCCCTTAATAATTAATAAATATTTTCTTAATTTTTAAAATAACTTAATTTTTAGTGCAAATATTTAAATATAAGGTTTTTTAAAACACTTATTACTTATTAATTTAAGTTTTTAATAAGTATTTTTAAAAAAAAGTTTGGAGTGATTATAATGTCTAATATTCCTAAGGCTCCTGTTGGGAGAATAATGAAGGAAGCTGGCGCTGAGAGAATTAGCGAGGATGCAAAAGATGAATTAACTATGTATCTTGAAGAAGTAGCAGAAAAAGTTACTATCGAAGCTAAAAAAGCAGCTGAATTTGCTAAACGTAAAACCATTAAAGCTGAAGATATTAAATTAGCTATTAAAAATCTTTAATTATTTTTAGCTATTTTTATAAATAGCTAATTTATTATATTATTTTTTTACACTTGAAATACATCTCTTTTTAGATTAATTTTTATTTTAAATTAGTAAAATTATTTAAACCTTAAAAACTATAAATTAATAATAACTAATTTTATGTATAATCACACTTAGGTGTTTTAATGAATATTTTTGAAAAATCCCAAGCTATTAAAAATCAAGAATTGAAGGCTAAAGACAATTTAGATAACTTTTTAAGAACTATTGATAATACAAATGATTCAATAAATGCATTTTTAGAAATTAATAAAGAAGATGCAATAAATAAAGCAGAAACTTTAGATAAAAAAATCCAAAATAAAGAAAAAGTAGGATCCCTTGCAGGGCTTGTTTTTTCAATTAAAGCTAATATTAATGTAGAAGACTTTATTATATCTGCTGCTTCTAAAACACTTGAAAATTATAAGGGTAGTTATAATGCTACTGTTATAGATAAAATTTTAAAAGAAGATGGAATTATTTTAGGAATTACAAATATGGATGAATTTGCTGCAGGAAGTTCTTCAGAAACATCTTATTATGGTATTACAGATAATCCTGCTGCACCAGGAAGAATTCCAGGAGGATCCAGTGGTGGTAGTGCAGCAACAATAGCTGGAGATATGTGTGATATAAGTTTGGGAAGTGATACTGGAGGATCTATTAGAAATCCAGCATCACATTGTGGAATTATGGGATTTAAACCGACTTATGGAGCTGTTTCAAGACAAGGTTTAATTGATCTTTCAATGAGTTTAGATCAAATTGGACCAATGGCAAAAGATGTAACTGGTCTTTCCATGGCTTTAGATACAATCGTTGCTCATGATCCTTCAGAATGTTCAAGTATAGATTATAAAAAACCTAATTTTACTCAAACCGCATTAAATGCTAAAAATTCTGAATCTCCTTTTGAAGGAATGACTATTGCTGTTTGTGATGAGTTTAGAAGTATTACTGATGATAAAATTAATAAAATTGTTGATAAAAAGATCAATGAACTTTCATCTTTAGGTGCAGAAGTCATTGATTTTTGTTTTCATTACATTGATTTATGTTTACCTACATATTACTTAATTAATTATGTTGAATTTTTCTCAGCAACTAGAAAATTCGATGGACGAAAATTTGGTCATAGGATAGAAGATGTATGTGGGGATGAAGTTTTTAGAAGAATTGAAATGGGTTCATACATCTCTCAAAAAGAATTTAGTGGAAAATATTATAAACATGCTTTAAAAGCTAGATCTTTAATTAAAGATGAAATTAATGCAATGTTAAAAGGATTAGATTTTATTATGTCTTCAACCGTTCCAAAACTTCCTCATAAGATTGGTGAAAAATTAGATCCAATGGAAATGTATGCTTACGATGTTTTAACAGTTATAGCTAATTTATCAGGAATTCCTGCTGCTAGTATGAAAGCAGGCGAAGTTGATGGAATTCCTGTTGGATTACAAATTCAAGCTAATTCTTTAGAAGATGAAAAAATAATTCATGCACTTTCAGCTCTTGAAGAAATATAATAAGCCTCTGGTGAGGAAATGAAAATTGGAATAATTTGTATTAAAGGAGCTCTTCCAGGATTTGAAAATTTTGGTAATTTACCTACAGATATTGTAAATTCTGATGGTTTAGTAAATGGTTTAAAAGCTTCAAAAGAATTAAATGCTTTAATTATTCCTGGTGGAACCTTAATCGAGTCAGGAGATATTTCAAAAGATTTAAAATACGAAATTAATCAAATAGCATCAGATGGAAAACCTGTTATTGGTATTTGTGCTGGATTTCAAACTTTAGGAAATACTATTGATATTGGAAGAAACTCACCATGTCCAATAGAAAAAGAAGGTTTAGGTTTAATTGATGTTAAATTTTCACCACTTATTAGTAGTGATAGAGTAAAAGCATTAGTAAGTGAAGAATCTTTTTTAACTAAAGGTCTTAAAGGGGATAGTATAACTGGTTTTCATTGTCATACTTATGGTAAAGTTGAAGGAGATGCAAAACCACTAGTTTATTCACAAGTTCAAAGAATGAATTATGGGGATGTTAATTCTGAGTTAGATTATAATATTTTATCAGGAGCTATTGGGGATAATGAAAATGTTCTTGGAACTCTTGTTCATGGTTGTCTTGATGAAAATCCTATTTTAGTTAAAAATATATTTAGTTTTTTAGATGCTAATAATGAAGATATCAATGATATTTATCTTAAAAATCAAGAGTTTAAAGAAAAAATATCAAAAACTATTGGTATTTCTAGCAGAGAAGTAAATAATTTAAAAGAGCCTTTTTCTAAATTCAAAAAAAAAACAAATCAAATTCCAAGAGTTTTAATGATAGCTAGTACTGGCTCAGATTCTGGTAAAACCTTTATAAATACTGGTCTTGCTGGAGCTTTAAGAGAAAAAGGATTAAATGTTGGTATTATTAAAGTTGGACCAGATGTAAGGGATATTGTTCCAGGTCTATATCTAACTAAAGGTTTAATGGAAGATTTTTCATCAGTAAAAATTGGACATATTGGTTGGATGGATATTAAAGATATTTTAGAAAGATTAAAATATTCTAATTATGATATTATATTGATTGAAGGAGTTATGAGTGTCTTTACAGGATTATTAAATGAAAAAACTCCTTATTCAGGTGTAGAAGTAGCTGCATCATCGAACATTCCCTTGGTTTTAGTATCAGGTGTTAATAAAGGAGGAATAGAATCAGCTGCACTAGATTTAACTTATCATGCAAATTTTTTAAAATCTTTTAATGTTGATGTTAAAGGAATAATCTTAAATAAAGTTTATAGTATAGATATTTTTAATAATGTGTATTCATATATTAAGAATAAAACTAATGTTAATGATGTATTATCTATTAAAAAAGTAAAACTTGAAAAAAGAGGAGCTACCCCTGAAGTTGAAATAAAATATGACGAATTTGGAGAAATTGCTCTTCAATCTATAAAAGAAAATCTAGACATTGAAAAAATAGCTAATATGACTAGTATTCCAGAATTCAATAGATATCTATCATTTAAAGAAATTAAAGAAAAGTTTCAATAAGGTGTTTTATGTCACTTACAATGCGTCCAGAACGCCATGTTAAATTAACAAAACAAGATAAAAATAAATTAAAAAAGAAATTAAAAAAAGGATGGAAATCAAAAATAGTTCTCCCTGATTATACTGTTACAGAAGATGGTTCTTTAGCTGTTAAATCTGATAAACTAAGAAGAGCTATAAAAATGGTTAGAATTTTAGATGATTCTATATTTATAGAAAAAGCTATTAATAAAAAGAAAAATATTAAGATTGCTTGGAGCAGAATTTCTCTAATTCAGCCAAGTCGAGATTTAAAAGATGCTTTAGAAGTTACTATAGCTGATGGTAGTATTATTGAATTTGAAGTTTATAGTTCATTTAAAGTTGACCAAATTAAAGGTTATATTATTGAATATGTTAATCAAAAAAGGCTAGAATCAAATTCAAATCTTCCTATGCATAATTAACTTTTTAAATATCTATCTATTATTTCTTTTCCTTTTATAAATACTAAATTATTTTCATCTGCATATTTTTTAGCATTTTCAACAGATTTTGCATTTCCAGATTTTTCATCCATCATTTCGCATACAACACAAACAGGAGTAATATCTGCCATTTCACATAAAGCTAAAGCTATTTCTGTATGGCCTTGCCTATTTTTAACCAAGTTTTCTGCCCCTCTAAGTAGTGATACATGACCTGGAGATCTAAATTCTTTTCCAAATTCATTAAATCTTTCTTCACCACATAATACAGCCATTTTATTAATAGTCATAGCTCTATCATTATCAGTTATACCTGTAAATGTGTCTCTATGATTTACCCAAATTGCAAATGATGATCTTTCATCATAAGGTATGTCATTTGGAGTTAATTCTTTTAAAACAGGATATTTACTTGATGCAGCATTCATGATATTATTCATAAATGGTAAATCTAATTTTTCACAATATTTAGGATGTAAACAATTACAAATTAATCCTCCAGCATCTATTCTCATTTTAGAAACAGATTCATGATTAACAAATTCTGAAGCTATTACCATATCTGTTTCCCCTTCCCTATCGTCATCATCATAAATTAAAACAAATTCTCCATTTTTTAAAGCTTTTATAGCATCATCTATCATATTAATCACCTATTATTAAATTTACTTTATCATCATCTTTTAAATATAACTTTTCCCTTAAACCTTCTTGTGATATAAATTCTAAGTAGTTTTCATCATGAGTTGTTTTCTCTGGAAATACAATAGCTCCTTTGATTTTATTATTTAAAGTAGCTTCAATATATTTAACAGATCCAAAATTGTTTTCACCATTAATCTTATTTTTACAATTCTTTTTAATAGAATTAATATCCTTTAAGTGTTTTTCTGGAATTATTATATTTAGTGTTCCTGGATATGGTTTGAATCCTAATTTTTCTTTGAACTTTAATTTGTAAAAATCCTTTGATAAAAATTCTTTTCCTTTTCCATATCCACTTGTTACAAAACCATCAGTTTCCATAAATATTCCTTTAATAATTTTATAGTCTTAATCCTTAAATAGTATTATTATTAATTATTTTTTTAATTAGAATTAAGCTATTCATTCTACATATAAATTTACACTAGAAAATATAGGTCCTCTAATATCAATAAACTTATTTTCATTATTAATATATTTCATAGCTATATCATCAACTTTTAAATTAACATCAGATAAAGATCTAGCTATAGTATTTTTAAATTCAAAATTATCTTCTCCAGATAAAATAGCTTCTTCAATTTTATAAGCTATTAACCCAGCTATTGATTTGTAAAACTTAATATTTGTTGAAATACCACTATCTATTACTTTAAATATTAGTGGATTAGTATCTCCATTTTTATATTTTTCTTCTAATATATTATTATCCTCTTTTGAAATAGTTTTATTTTTTTCATTAATGTAAGTTTGTGGAATAGCTAAAATATTTCCATTATAGACAAAAACTTCATTTGAATAAGCTGGACCTAGAAGATTAGTGTTTTCTTCTTTTTCAAAAACATTTAAACTAATGTTTTTATTTAAAAATTCACCTTCAAAAATATTAAATTCACAAGGTGATTTTGTTAAAGCTTTATTTTCCCATAAAGAAGAAATTTTATTCATTATATCAATACCCTCTTCTGTTACAGGATAATAATTGTAATTAATCATAGTAGCTAAATCTCTATCACTTAATTTGAAACCCTCATAAATTTGAGAATAAACCATTTTACGAATATCACGGTATTCATTTAAAACCATAGCTATTCTTTCAACACCACAACCAAGATTCATAACTTCTTGATCAATTCCGTATTTAGATAAAGCTATAGGAGAATATAAACCGAAAGTAGCTATTTCAACCCATTCTTTTAATTTAGGATGATATCCATAAACTTCAGTTTGAGTATCAGGAATATAATACTTAGATTTTTTCTCATCAGGTAAAAATTTAAATTTAGAAAAACCAAAATGTTCTAAAAGAGCTTCTGATGTTGCCATACCTGTATCTAAACTAACTTCATCATCAGCTATTACACAAGAAGCAGAATGGTATGTCATTAAATGACTAGAATCTTCTTTTTGTTCTCTTCTAAAACATCTATCAATGGAAAATGATTTGATTGGTAATTTTGATTTATTAATCATTTCACCTAAACTAATAAACCAACCAGAAGTCATATGGGATCTTAAAGTATTTTTTTGAGGAATTGGTTCTAATTCATATAATTCTTTAAAAACATTCTCTAAAACTTTAAGACCTAATTCATTTGAAACATCTAAAGAATTAGCTACTTCTAAAACAAGATCATCACCATCAATATCTCCTTTTTTATAAAATCTAAAAACAGATTGTAATGATTCTATTTTATCCTCATCTAAAGAAATACCTAAATTTTCAATTTCTTCTATTTTATTAATTCCAATACCAATATCTGGTCTTGGAAGTCCTGCCAAATAAAAACATCTATCAAGTACAGCAGGAGCCTCTTTACCAAATTGTTTGTGAACATGAGATTCTTCAATAAAAACAGGATTAACTACTTCATCAAAACCTAATCTTAAATAAGCTTCTCTTAATTCTTGTAAAGTATCATAAAGAATATGAGAACTTCCTATGTCATATTTAAGTTTAGGATAGCTATAATCCGGATGTGTGGGTTTAATCAAATTTTTTGATTCAATCCAAGCCTTTTCGAAATCTTTTTTAGCTAATTTTATAATTTTTTTTTTATCCAAAACTCACAGCCACCTTAATATTTAAATAAAGATATATTGTTTTTAATATATTAAATAATTATGATTTGATTTTAATTTTTAATAATTAATATAAACAGTTAATTAAATAAAAATAAGTGTTAAATGATTAATATGAAACTTTTAATATTTAAATATAAAAATAAAATTAAAATAGGATATTTTAATGAAAATAAAATAAGTGAAATTAATTGTAATGATATTTTAAACTTATTCAATAAAACAAATGAAGAAATAGTTAAATTATCCCTAGATTCTTTTAATTTAAATGAAATTAAAATATTAACTCCAACAAATCCTAGTAAAATTATATGTGTAGGTCTTAATTACAAAGACCATGCTAAAGAATTAAATATGAACCTTCCAGAAGAACCAATAATTTTCATTAAACCATCTACATCAGCTATTTCCCACGAATCTAATATTATTTATCCTAAAATTTCTAATGAATTAGACTTCGAAGGCGAATTAGCTATTGTAATTGGAAAAAAAGCTTATGGAATCGATAAAAAAATAGCTGATGATTATATTTTTGGATATAGTATTTTAAATGATGTTACAGCTCGTGATATTCAACGAAAAGATGGACAATGGACAAGAGCTAAAAGTTTTAATACTTTTGCACCATATGGTCCTTGTATTGAAACAGATTTTGATTATGTAAATAAAAAAATACTAACTAAGTTAAATAATACTGTTAAACAAGATTCTAATTTAAATAATATGATTTTTACACCAAAAGAAATTGTAAGTTTCATATCAAATGTAATGACTTTAAATCCAGGAGATGTAATAGCTACTGGAACACCACATGGTGTTGGATCAATGGATAAAAAAGATTCGATTTCTATTTATATTGAAGGAATTGGGGAATTAAGAAATAGTGTTTTATAGTAAAGATATAAACATTTTTGAATATTTTTACAGTATATGTTTTTAAATTTCTCATAATAATTAATTTAAAATTTATTGAAAAATTTTAATTAACTGTTTTAATAAAAATTAGAATGAGGTTAATAATGGATAGTAAAATTATTAAATCAGATGTTTTAATTGTTGGTTCAGGCGGTGCTGGTTCAAGAGCAGCTATTGAAGTTTCGAAACAAGGTTTAAAACCTTTGATTGTTTCAAAAGGATTATCATTTAAATCTGGCTGTACTGGAATGGCTGAAGGAGGATATAATGCTGTTTTCTCTACAGTTGACCCAGAAGATACAAAAGAAACTCATTTCAACGATACATTAAAAGGTGGTAGCTATCTTAATGATAAAGAATTAATTAATATTCTTGTTGAAGAGTCACCAGATCGATTAATCGATTTAGAAAATTTTGGTGCATTATTTGATAGGATGGATAGTTGTGAAATTAACCAAAGGCCTTTTGGTGGTCAAACTTGTAGAAGAACTTGTTTTCAAGGAGATAGAACTGGTCATGAAATGATTACTGCTTTAAAAGAAGAAATCATTAAAAGAAACATAAAAACAATTGAAGAGGTTATGATTACTTCTCTTATTTTAAATAAAGATGAAAATAAAGTTATTGGGGCTATTGGTCTTAAATTAGAAAATTCTTCCACGATTTTTTTTCAAGCTAAAACTGTTATACTAGCTAGTGGTGGAGCAGGTCAACTATATCCTGTAACTTCTAATACTTTCCAAAAAAATGGTGATGGTTTTGCTCTTGCATGGGATATTGGTTGTGATTTAATCGATATGGAAGAAATTCAATTTCATCCTACTGGTATGATTTTTCCAGAATCTAAAAAAGGTGTACTTGTAACTGAAGCTGTAAGAGCAGAAGGAGGAATTTTATTAAATAGTGATAATGAAAGATTCATGAAAAAATACGATTCTAGAGGAGAATTAGCTACTCGTGATGTAGTTGCAAGATCAATTTATCAAGAAATCATTGAAGGTAGAGGAACAGAGAAAGGTGGAGTATATTTAGATATAACTCATTTAGATGATGATTTAATTGATTATAAACTTGAAACTATGGTTTTACAATTTGAAGATGTAGGTGTAGATATTAAAAATGAACCAATGGAAGTAGCTCCTACTGCTCATCACTTTATGGGTGGTGTTAGAATCAATCATAAATGTGAAAGTAATATTTCAGGATTGTTTGCTGCAGGTGAAGTTACTGGTGGAATTCATGGAGCTAATCGTTTAGGTGGCAATGCTTTAGCTGATACTCAAGTTTTTGGAAAAAGAGCTGGTGAATTTGCTTCAAAATTTGCTAAAAATCAAGAATTTGAAATAAATAAAGATTTAATAGCTAAAGAAGAAAATAGAATTAAAGAGTTATTTAAAAAAGGCCCTATTAAACCAAGTGATGTTAAAAAACAGATAAAAACTTTAATGTGGGAAAAAGTAGCTATTATTCGTTCTGAAAAATCTTTAAATGAAGCATTAGATGAATTAACTAAAATTCAAAATAAATTAAATGAACTTGGAATTCCAGATTATAAACAATATAACATTGAACTTCAAACAGCATTAGAAGTTATTAATATGGTGGAAATAGCTATTATTATTGTAAAATCAGCTATTCTTAGAAAAGAATCTAGAGGAGCTCATTTTAGAAGTGATTTTCCTGAAACTAGTGATGAGTGGAATAAAAGTATTGTTATGAATAAGAATTCTGTTGATTTTATTTCTAGAGAATAATTTTATATTTCTAATCTACTTTTACTTTTTTTGACAGTATCATTTTTTTAGTAAGATAAATATTAATTTAAATCCTGATAGTTATTATAGCAATAGCAGAATATGAAGGATACAAAACATCAAACATGGTTAAAGTTAATCATTGAGTGGTTAAATATAGATAAGAAAGATTTGAAGATGAATAATAAATAAATTATTGTTTTTCTGGATCTTTTTTTAAGAATGGATTATATTAATTAAATTCTTTTTAAACATATAACTTTCATTTTTTGGATTACTTTTAATAAATTTGAACATTATTTATTATTTTTTAG